>JAFGKU010000053.1 GCA_016928415.1 Spirochaetales bacterium | reverse complement strand
GGTCCCGGCCAGGTCAGTGATGTCGGTCAGTCCCGCCGCGTTAGTCGGGGTAGGTGTGGCGGTGGCTGTTGCCTGTGGGGTTCCGGTCGCCGCTGGAGTTGGTGTGCGGGTCGGTGTTACCGTCGGGGCGGTAGTCAAAACCATTGTCGGCGTCGAGGTAGAAGAGTTCAATGCAAAAGTCATGTAATTGATGTTCCACCCCGTCTGCGAGGCGTATATCCGGATCGTCTGGTTCCCTGAAGGGAGCGTCGCCGTTCCGTTCACAGTGGTCCATGTCTGCCAGCCGCCGGTGGCCCCGAAACTCACCGTATGGTATGTCGTACTCCCAATTTGCAGCTGAAGCTGGCCGCCGGCGCTCAGGCTGGCCACACGGTAGGAAACGGAATAGGTTCCTTCCGTGTTGATTTGAACGGTGTAGTCCATCCAGTCACCCGCTTCTATCCAGCCGACGTTTAAGCCGCCTTCGGAACAGCTTTCCGTTTGTATGCCGCTCATGGCCGTATAATTTTCAGCTTCAATGGTCCCTGGTATCATGGCGCCATTGGATGCCGGTGTAGGTGTCGCTGTTGAACCTGAAACGGGTGTATTCGTGGCCGTGTTTGTCGTGTATTCGGTAAACCCGATGTCCGGCCTGCCGTCCGACAGAGCCGTGCCCCAGTAATCATAACCGCCGTTATTCGTTATCACCATACCGGCGTTTATATTGGGTGAGCCGGGCTGGAGTTTGTACCCGGTCACGTTCAGCCGTCCGGTGGGGACCTGCCCCGGGCTTACGAATTGCGGATTGGAGAACACGGCATGGCTTTCGCCCGGCCCGCCGGGGTACATGTTGTTGTAATCATGGCTCCCCGCCTCGATGGTATGATTGGCCGAGCCGTAGAGAATATTATTGTAAACGTAATCGCCCTTTAAATAATGGCTTCCGCTCTGCTTGTAGAATGTATTGTTGTACCACCAGAGGTTGATGTTGCTGTTGTTGCCCACATCTGTGACGATGTTTTCATTAAGTGAAATGTTGTACCGGATGGTGAGCGCTCCCTGGAAGTCGCCGCAAACCAGCATCATGCCATTGTAGTTGTCGTGGGTGTAGTTGTACTGGTGTACGACGTCTCGGCATTGGATGTCATAGTCAAAAGCGGTGCCGTCGCCTCCCGGCTGATGTGCGTATACCTCGTTGTACTGGTAGACGGAGTCTATCTGTATCCATCCGCCCCACATGGAGGCCGAGGCGTCCGTCCTGACGCCGTTGGCCGTGGCGCAATGGTGAACGACGTTATGCTCCAGCAGGGCTCCCTTGATTCCGAGGACGACAATGCCGTCACCGGCCGTGTAGGATACGGCATTGTTACGGATCACCACGTTCGTTATACAGTCCGCCTCCTGTGACCAGTAATAGGCCGATTCCGTCCGGATGCTGATGCCCGTTCTGCCGGGGTAAGCCAGTTCATTGCCTTCAATCAATATGTCATTGAAACGGGCACCGTTTCCCGACGTACCGTAGAAATAGATGCCTCCCTGGTGTTTGTCGTGGATGTCTCCCGAATCATTCACCGTACTGGTTCCCCCGTTGGTAAAATGATGGATGTAGCAGTTCCTGATGACAAAATGATTCAATACCCCGCCGGCATCGTTCCTGACCCAGATTCCCGTGCTTCTCGTTTGTACACTGTAAGCGTTTGTAATTTCGATGTTGCTAATTTCCCAGTACTGCACATTTCTTAAAAGGATCATCGCCTCTGTCCAGGTTTCCGTGGTTGACGACATCCCGTTCCCGTCTATGACAGGCCGTGCGTCTCCACCGTAACTGTCAATGATGATGGGGGCGGACTGGGTTCCCGACCCCCTGGGCGCAAGCTGTTGCCCTGCCCATACCGCTCCGGATTTGAGTAAAATCCGGTCTCCCGCCGCAAGCGTGCGGTTGTTCACGTTAGTGAAACTTCTCCAGGGCAGCGATTCTGAGGTTCCGCTGTTTCCGTCGTTACCTGTGCCTGAATCGATGTAATACGTGGTGGCCGCTGCCGTTATCGGTGGAAGAAAAAACAGTAAAAACAGGACCGGCAAATACCGATACTTTTTCATTTAAGAAATCCTCCCTTTTATTTTTTTAACCTTTCTTATTAATTCCCTGTAACAACCCGACTTATTGTACCTTTTTGATCATGGGTCCGCCTCTAATTTTTAGTTTCAATATATTGCGGTTTTAATAATCCGGTGCTTTCTATCCGTCTTTAAAATCATGGATATTTATGATAGCCTGTTCCCGGTTATGGGATTTTTACGTGTTTTCATTATCTTTCTTCTCTTCGTCCTGGTCCTTTTCCTTGCAGGATGCCCGGTGAGTCCGGTTATTGTCGGGTGGATTAACGGCGAACCGGTGACGGCGGCGGAATTAAAGTTCTGGATGCAGTTAAACCGGAGCTGGGTCTACCGTTACTTCCGGGAAAAACATGATCTGGAATACGATGCTGATTTCTGGACAAAATCGGTCGGTAACGAATCACCCCTGGTCAAGCTGAGGGAGAAAGCGCTTTCAGACATTGTCATGGTAAAACTGGAACAAATGGAAGCCAGAAAATACGGCTTGATAAACGATATCGGATACGATGCTTTTCTAAGGGAGCTGCGGGCGGAAAACGGACGGCGGCGGAAAGCAAAAGAGGCGGGAGAACCCTTTTTCGGACCGGAACAATATACCGAATCAGCATACTGGGATTACCGGCATTCCAACATGGTTCTTGAACTCAGGAAAAAGATTCTTGAGAACGAGGCGAATTTCTCCAGGGAAAACCTGATGAAATTTTATGATAGTGAGAAGGCAAGGGAACCCCTGTTCAAACAGCCGTTCAGTGAAGTGGAAAAAGCCGTTCAATCGCTCCTTGGTGACGCCTTTTACCGGGATTATTTTATGAAAAAAAGGCAAACGGCAAACGTCCGGATTGAGAGGCGCCTTTTCGATTCCGTGTTTCCCGATCAATAGCCGGGGGGATTAATGCTCTTTATGGAAATTCTGCCTGTATTCCCCGGGCGTAATGCCGTACTTCCGCTTGAAGACAACGTGAAAATAATTGGAATTATTGTATCCCGTATTGTACGCGATATGGGTGATGTCCTGGTCCGTATTCTCGAGCAGTTTGACGGCCTCGTCAAGCCTTGTCTGCGTTATGTACTCGCTTAAGGAAACGCCTTTCAATTTATGAAACATCCGGCTCAGGTAATATTTACTCATCTTGAACTGCCGGGATATATGGTCCAGGTTTATGTCTTCCATGTAATGTTTTCCGATAAATTCCTGTACATCGGTTATGAAACTGTTTTTGCCGGAAGCCGAAATACCGGAGTGCTCCTTCCGCCTTATCCGTTCCCTGTAAAACAGCTTGTCGGTTTCAAGAAGCGTGTCTTCCAGCGTTTGAGAGGCGCCAGGTTTCTTTTCTATCCCGACCAGGTCAAAGACCGGGGAATAAGCCTTCTTGGGGATATTATGCCCCAGCCGGTCCCTGAACCGCCTGAAATCCGCCATCGTATAACCGGGAATCAGCAGGAGGAAGCCGTTTCCCCTCATCCGGCACATTAAAAGGTTCCGGGATTCCAGGGCATCCCTTATAAGGCGGATAAAATCCAGGAGAGCGGCGTCGCCTTCCGCATAACCGAAATGTTCATTGATCTCTTTGAGATTCTCCATTTCGCAGTATACGGTCAGCACCGTCTCCCTTTCATTTTCCTTCCAGAGAACCCTGGCCCGTTCCATGAATCCGCTCTGGTTCCATAATCCCGTCATCGCGTCTTTTTTGGAACGGCTTAAAAGCTGCTTGTTGTACTCTTCCATTTCAAGCAGGGTTTCGTTCAGCTTCATGGTCATGTACTGGCGTTCGATTGACATGGACATATTTTTAAGAGAAATGCTTATCTGGTAGCTCAGGGTGTCATACAGCATCTCCCTGCCGGGTAACAGGTTGTAAATAATATAGCCGTACTGTTCCTCCTGAAAGTACAAAGGCTCTATTACGTGCCCGGTGAGGCCTTTATCCAGCGGGAAGTTGTCCGGGAGAAGGCTGCCTGTTCTGAAGGGGAGTTCTTCCAGTTCAAAATGGACCCGCTGTTCCTTCCTGAACAGGTAGACAAGGCGGGTGGTTTCCGGCAGGGTCCAATGATCGTCACGGCTGTGGCGGTACGTCCTGTCGTACAGGCAGATATAGCAGGAAGACATGCCGAGGCGAATGAGCCCTGCTGTAATGGCGTCAAAGATTTCCTCCCTCTCAGCGGCTGTCGAAATATCGTGCATTATGTCCGCAACCAGAAAATTCATGGTATTCATCCTGATTTTCTGGTGAATGCGGCCGGCCTGCAATGTTTTCAGGATGACGAAGGTCGCCTCGCGGAACAGGCGCGCATTAACAGCCTTTGCGCCTGGTTTATGCCCATGTGCGGCGAACCATTTTTCCATCTTATGGACCGCCTCCTGCAGGGCGAAGACAAGATTTTCATCTCCGCCGGCGGTTTCTCCGCTCAGGGTAATGTATTTTTTTACCATCATTTCTATATGGAGGAGAAATGCGCGTTCCTTCTCCTTTTTATTTTGTTTTTTAAAGAGTATGTCTACGAGGGTGGAAACATCCTCACGACTTAATCGGCCGGAAAGAAAAGTTTTAAGTCCATTGCCGTCCGGGGGATCATCGGCGGTTTCATCCTTATTCCGGTCAAGAGCCCCGTAATAATCTTCATAACATCCGCAGGACCGCCTGATGATGAGCCGTGTCGGTAATAAGGAAACGGCAGGGACTTCCCGGCCGTCAATCATATCGAGCAGCAAACGTACGGCCAGGTTGCCCTGGCTGTAAATATCCTGGGATACGGTTGTCAGGGGAATATCATGGTTTCCGGCTTCCAGGATATCATCAAAACCGGCCACCGGTACATCCTCGGGGACGCGGATACCCATTGACCTCAGTACTTCGATACACCCGATGGCCATTTCATCATTGCTGGCTATAATGGCGTCAAAATCGATTCCCCGCTTCTGAATATAGTCATTCATGATTTGTTTTGTCCGTTCAATATAAAAATGGCCTTCAAAGTACCTTCCTGGATCATCCTCGATGCCGTATTCATTCAATGCCTGTTTGAATCCTTCAAGCCTGAGGCGGCTTTCTTCGTTCGTCCTGCTTCCTTCAATGAACAGGAAACGTGAGGAACCGTGATGCTCGATAAAATGGGTGATCATTTTTTTCATGCTGTTGGCGTTGTCTATCCGTATGGAAGGAATGCCTTCAAGGGTAAGCGCAATACTCACAATGGGGATGCCGCGGAACTGTTCGCAGAATTCTTCAAGGCCGCTTTTCCCGATCCGTGCCGCTATCGCGGCCGAAACAAGGATGATCCCGTCAAGGTTCCCCCTGTTCCCGAGGTTGTAGATGACATTGTGCTGGTACCGGTACGATGTATAATTTTCATTAATGACATTGCCGTCAAATATGATGAGATGGGCGCCGTTCTGCCTGATGGTATCCACGACTCCCGGCCACAGGGCTCCCTGGTACCGGCCCTGAAGTTCATTGATGAAAAGACCAATCGTTTTCCGTTTCATAGCGGCGTCATTCGGCGGCTGATTCCTCTTCGCCGCCTTCATCCCCGTCCGCAATGGCCTTGAGGGTATCGATCTTATCCTTGAAGTAAGTATTCAATATTCCATTGTCATCAAAGTAAAGGCCGATGATTGTGAAGTGAAAAGCAATGTTTTTATAACGGGTTATAAAGTAATTTCCCGTTATATTTCCCTCTTCGGTGAGAATGTTCGTGAAATGATTCTCTTCACCCCAGTCAACCATGTTCTCGACCGGCTCCACCTTAACCTTGCTGCCGCCTATTTTCAGCCCCAGTTCATAGGAATTGATAAAGGAGGTGAAAAAGGATTTGGAACCCGCCTCCGAGGGTGAGAAAATAATGCCGGAAGTGAAATATAAAAAATCTTCATTGTTCTCATTCTGGGATGAATCGAAGGTGTAATCAAGCTTGACCAGCCCGAATATATTGGTAGATTCATATTTCTCGCAGCCTTCCTTTTCATAGGAAATACTTGATAACCGGGAGAAGTCCGTCATTGTGAAAAGAAGGGTCTTGTCTTTTTCCGTGACTTCACGGCTGGAGCATGAAAGAAACAAAACGGGCAATGCCAGCAGAAAAAGGTATTTTCTCATTTATCACTCCTCTTGCTTAACTATAATGATTCATTGATTTTTTCACAAGACCGGCTTCTTTATTCTGCAGTTAAGTTGGTTTTAATATCACTTCCTGATTTTTTTGATATAAGTTATCGGGCAAATTATAATTCAATGGATGGAGGGCACCATGTGTAAAAAAAGGATTTTTCATTGTCTCTGTTTTCGTTTTATTCTCCCTGACTGTTTTTACCCAGGAAATCGAGGGGAAGTGGGAATGTGCCATGTCTTTCGATAAATTTTCAGTTGACGGTCTGATTGAAGAGTCCAACCTGTTTAAATTTGATATTACAGGCAAAAAATGGACCGTATTGATAGGCAGGATGTATTCGATGAACGAAAATCTCGAAATGGAAATTCTGTCCCATGATAAAAGCAGGAAACACATTAAAACCAGGGTCATCACTGCTCCCGGTTTCCCCCTTTTTTTATGGTCAAGTCAGGAGAGGTCCTCTATTGGACCTACGGATTTGATAAAAAAGGCGGCAGGTATTTCGCCGTTTCCCGAAAATCATATCCCGGCAAGGCGGACAAATGGGGTCCTTTTGTGGGTCCACAGGAATCGCCGGCGGGTATTCCCGTCGGTACCGTCGTATTCTCTATCGAGAAAATCAGCGAAGAGTCGAAAAGAATGGATTTGAAGGTAATTGAAGTCACCGGTATTTATGGATTCTTTACATACAAGGACTACGATCTGGAATATGATGAGTTCTATGATAGACCGCTGTATGAACCGGATATGAGTTATTACCTGGTTTACAGCATTTCCATTGATGAAGCCTTTTTCAACATGAAACCGGGTGATTATCCAGACAAGGCCGAGGACGGGCCATATATCAAAATCAAATGAAGGGTTACCCGTGCGGCCGGAAGATCAATGCCAGCAGATCCGGTTGCGGCCTTTTCTTTTTGCCTCGTAAAGCGCCCTGTCGGCCAGCTCTATGATGGTCTTGGGGTCGGTATGAGACGACCCGGCCGTAACGCCGCCGATGGAGGCATGTATGGAGAATTTTTCGTGGTTATGCTCGAATTCCAGCCTGCCTATGGTTTCCCAGATCCTTTCCGCTATGTGGCGGGATGTTTCAAAGTCAGTCTTGATGATAAGTACGATGAATTCGTCGCCGCCGTACCGCGCCGCTATATCACTGTTGCGGATTATTCCTCCGATTGTTTTACCGACCGATTGGAGGACCTGGTCGCCGGACAGATGGCCATTACTGTCATTGACCTTCTTGAAATGGTCAATATCAATAATCAGGAGGGATATGTCATAATTGTACCGGGCCTTTCTTTCAAGTTCGGAACCGAGTTTTTCATAGAAATGCCGCACGTTATAAAGACCGGTCAGGCCGTCATGTATGGCCAGCTCTTCGATTTCCCTGTAGAGGCGGGCATTTTCAATGGCGATACTGGCCTGGCTTACCATCATGTTCAGGTACTGCAGGCTCTGATCCGTGATGGGCTGTTTGCTGATCAGGTTGTCCGCACGGAGAAAACCGATGACCGTGTTGTGGGTCCTGAGCGGTATGATACGGATCAGGGAAGAGTATTCCAGATTATCGGAGAGGTATTTCTGTTTTTCTTCTTCGAAGGGGTTTGTCTCCTGATCGTTAAAAGGAAATGTTTCATTACTGATTTCCTTCAATGATTCAAAGAGATCATACTGGAATTTTCCGTGCAGTTTTTTCCCAGGCAGGTCTGCCATGTAAAGCCGGGTTCTGTCGAATCTGAGGTCGCGAACCGTGTTTTGAAGTAATTTCGACAGGAGCTTTTCAAGATCAAGCGTACCTATCAGGTCTACGATCATCCTGTTTACCGTTTCCATTTTTTCTATATCGATTTTTCTTTTAACGGCCATACTCAGCCCGGCAATTCCAATTGCCAGGGCCTTTCCTATCGTGACAAGGTCGGCTGTGACGCCATCCGTGATTTCCTGTCCGGACAGGTCATTGGGGTTGTTGCTCATACCGAATTTTTGTTCGATTTTTTTCAGGTGCTCCAGGTATGGCTGGGATTCCACCTTGTTGCTGGCAATGAGAATACCCACGGGCCGGTTGTCCATCCGTAATGGGATGAAAAGAAATTCATCATTCCGGTCGTAACTCGTATTGGTATCCCCTATGAGATTGACATACGCAGTTGAATCCGCTTCCGAAGCATCGTTATCGCTTTCAAGAACCCCCCATTTGTTGACAAGGTACTTCCTGTCCAGACGTTCGAGGTCCGGGTTGAAAAGGTACAGGCTTATGCTCTGGAAAGGGTACAATCCCTGCAGTTCCCGCATGGTGGCCTTAATGGTAGGGGAGATGTCCCGAGTTTCGCTCCTGAAGTTGTAGATGATTGTTTCCATTATGGTTATCAGTTGTCTGTTCTTCGTCATGTCATTCCCCGTCAATACCTGGTAAGATACTCGAGTTTAGTGCATATTTTTTCAATTTCCTCCGGCACGACGCTGTCCGAATAACGCTTTGCATTCACGGCATTCATGATACGCCTGCAGGACATGTTTAACAGGGGTTCCAATGTGTTCCATAAATGGTGGCTGGGATACGGTCTGGAATTAAATACCGATTTGAGGATGATATTCTTATCAAGCCCGATATGGAACCAAATATCATCAAATACGCCCATATGGGCGGGCATGTGACCGGTAATCATTGAATAGCGGTACTGTGATTCATAGGAAACAAGGAATTTAAGGAATTTGCAGGCCTCCTCCTTGTACGGACTGTAATCCATGACGGCCAGATGGCTGCCGCCGGCAAAGGCGTAACCGGATACAGGCCCGGCGGGCTGGTTCATAATACCGATTTCACGGGCCGCTTCGGGATTATAACCGTCCAGGGCGCTGTTGAAAAAAAGGAAAAGGGGAAACACCATGCCGTTTAGAAACACGCCTTTTTTCCTGAAGAAAAATCGGTCAAAGCGGGAAGAATCCTGCTCGGATACGGCACTTCCCGAAAACCTGTCTATTAAACTGAAATAGAACCGGAGACCGTCGATTGCTTCTTTTTTGTTCAATAATATTTCCGTGCTATCCATATCCAGTATCTTCCCGCCGAAATTCCAGATCCACGAAACGGCATCTTGAAGTATAAGCACATCGATAAACCGCCAGCATTCCAGAATTTCCTCGTTATCCCTACCCAGGGTTTCGCAGACAGTCTCGAAATCCTTCCAGTTCCTGATACTTGAAGGGTCGATCCCCGCGGATTCAAGTTTTTCCTTTCTGTAGAAAAAGAGCCGCGGGTCAAGGTACCACGGAGCGGCAATGATGTTGTCTTTGCCGGGCATTTTACCCATTTCTATAGCCACGGGGAAATAGGTCTGTTCGTTTATCTCGGGCAATACATCCGTTAGGTCGTAAAAAGCATTCAGCCGGGATGTGGCCCCTATCCAGGAATTTCCCAGCTGCACGATGTCGGGCCCCCTGTTTTCCTTGATGAATTTGACAATTTCACTGAATCCCAGGTGCCATGGGTGGTAGGTGAATTCGATATTGATGTCCGGAAATTTTCTTCTGAAATAGAACGCCTCTATGTTGAAATGCATTTGGATGCTCGAGTGCGCCGCCATTACGAACATATTAATGGTTTTTGTCATAACCCCGTGTTCCAACCTTCTATATATAACTTTAGGAGAATAACAGCCGAGATTCAACGGTTTTTAGAAAAATAAAGGGGGAGGATAGTTTTTCACTGCGGTATGTTACCGCTTCCCGGATCATCGTCAAAGCCGTCATTTATACTTTCCCAAAAGGATAATTCCCCATTGGCATTTGTCTGCTCCGGGCATGACAACCAGCCTTTCAATCGTGTTGATGCTCCCGCAGGCACCGAGGCAGCTGAGGATGAGGTATTCCATCGGTGCAGATACCTGCCGGCTCAGTGCCGTGAAAAGGAATTCATCCAGTTTGCCCGGGGCCCTGTCGCTAAAATTTATGAAGGCTTTCAGTATTTCCTTCTGGATATCACGGCTTAATTCGCTCTTCTTATAGATTTTTATCAAATCATCAATACCATCTAAAAAGGTGTTGTGTTTGAATGCTTTGATGATGAAAATTTTCTTTGCCGCGGAGAGGTTTCCCGTTGCCAGGATATCCCGAAGAATAGTCAACCCCTTTTCCCCGAAATGGGCTGCGGTGAACAGCCGCTTGTGAATGTTATGAGAAGTTAAACCGTGCTCCAGTATCCTGATGACATCGTCATCCATGGGAAAGCCTTCCACCAGAATTTTCAGCGAGTTCATCCTTACCCCGGGATCCGGGTCGAATTCCGCTAACTTTTTCAGTTTTTGCATGGAGGATTTGTAGTTATTCAAGGAGTCGCAAACCGAAACCAGGTCTTTCGCCGTATTGACGAGATACCGGTGGTCGGAAGGTTCCCTCCACAAGGCGGTCATGACGGTGTATGACTGGTTGATGGAAAATTCGGCCGCCTTCCTGTACAGGGATTTCAGCAATTTTCGCTGCCCGGCATCAAACAGGCTGATAATGCCCGGCGGATATTCGTTTTTTATCAGCAACCTGTTATCGAGCCGGTCATCCCCGATAATCAGGTTTTCCCTGTCAACCTGTTTTTTCCCGAAGAAACTGACAAGGTTGTCAAGGGTGATGCTGAAACTGAATTACGGCGCGTCATTGTACCCTATTGAAAAACGGACTGAAAAGCATTCGTCGTTCGGCCAGCTGTTTATTTTGACCCTGTAGCCGTTAATACTGCCTGTTATGACGTTAAAAGGCAGGCCCGTTTCTTCCTCAACGGAAATACCCAGTTCCCCGGCGGCTGATTTGAAGGACGCGGAAACCATATCGTGATCTTCGTAGCTTGTACCTATGTGGGTTCTGTGCCGTTTTCTGAATACAATACTTATGGCAGCCGCCGACAGGGCAATCAAAACAACCGCCCCCAGCGGAATGAAATACAAATATCCTTCCATCCCTTTAAATTTAACCAAACAGATCGTGTTTTTCAATTTGCAGTCCCGATTTTCACTGTCCGGTTTTGCATTATAATTATCATTTTTTAAGCATGGAATTGATACAGGCGTATTTCGTATAGCGGGGATAATATGGTAGTATGACGGAATTATCGGACTAAAACCAGTCCTCATTTTTACCATGGATGCCGTAATCCGTAGAAGATAAAGGATAAATATATGACCTTGAAGGAATTATACGATTTTATCAGGAAAAACCTCACCATTGACCGGCTCAAGGAATTATCTCAACAAATTATTGATGCCTACAAATCTCGGAACGAGGTGAAGCTTATGGCTTTTACCCCCGTTTTGCCGTCCGGTTCCCCGCAGGCGGCCCCGGAAACCGGCAGCAGGCTTTTTTTCAGGCTTATTAAATTTTTTCATCCGGACCGGTATAATTCCATGGTTCGGGAAGTGGAGGAAAGTTACCTTGAGGAAAATGAGGGTAAACTGCTTTTTTTCAAACAGCTTTTGTCTATTGACAAGAGCGCGGCCAGGGAACTTGCCGAACGGTTCGAATTTGAGAACAGGGAGATGTACGGTTTCGATGCCGGGGACCTTGATTCGCCTGCTCATCCATTAAGGAAATCAAGTAAAAAATTTGATTTTTTCTCGGCCGTTAAATCGGAATTGTACGGGAACCTCGGCTTTTCGCTGGACCCTGCCGACCTTGCCTCCCTGACCGACGACCTGGACCTTTCCGATTATGGCCTCAATGACCTGGACGGTCTTGAGTATTGCAGAAACATAACCAGCCTTAACCTGTCCGGCAATATCCTCGATAACATTCATGAGATACAGTTTCTCGATTACCTGAAGGAACTTTACCTGTCCGGCAACGAAATTACGGATATTGACGACCTGGCAGGTTTATCCAACCTCGAAATCATTGACCTTTCCGGTAATGATATCGAGGATTTGTCCCCGCTTCTTTTGATGGACAGCCTGAAATTTGTGGATATCAGCGGCAATCCCATTGCGGACAAATCGGTGATAACTGCGCTTGAGAGAAAGGGCGTAGTTATCATTTCACGGTAAACGGCCGGTTTCGGGATCCGCTAATGTAACAATAAAAAGGAAAAACCCTTGACAATTTAATCGCAATATTATAATATTACGATGTATGGATATCAGGAAAAATAGTTTGTTTTTTAAAGCCTTGGGACATCCTGTACGGCTGCGGATCGTTGAAGGCCTGGCAAACGGGAAGGAGTGCAACGTCAATACTATGGTGGAAAACATGAACCTTCCCCAGTCGACGGTGTCACAACACCTGGGAATACTCAAGAACCAGGGGATCGTGGCGTACAGGAAAAACGGGGTTGAAACATGTTATTTTATAGCGGATACCAGGGTAAAAAAGATATTGAAGGATTTGGAATGATGGCTTTTTTTTGATGCAGAAAACAGTGAATTCCATATTTTTTTATTCTTAATATCGTTTTAT
>JAFGKU010000052.1 GCA_016928415.1 Spirochaetales bacterium | reverse complement strand
AGAATGAATATGTCGGAGCGTATATAGCTGACCTTGTTGTTGATAATATAATTATTCTGGAACTCAAGTCTGTTTCTCAACTTACACCCGTTATGGAAGCGCAGTTAATTAACTACCTTAAGCTTTCAAAAATTCAAGTGGGTTATCTATTAAATTTTTACGGCATTACGTTGGGGTTCAAACGGTTTGTATGTTCAAGTAACAGGCATTAGCAAAGAGGGGGTCGCTCCCCTCTTTTTATAATTATTTATTTTTCATCCCACAGCGGGCCACCCGTCTATCAGTGATAATCTGCGGCTTAACATTCTTTTCCCCAGCGGTGTACCCTGTTCAGTGTTTTGGAAGTAATAGAAAAAGGGCTGAAAACAAGGTTTGCTTTGTACAAACTGGTTTTCAGCCCCCAGGCTTATTTAATCGTGTATAGGAGAAAACGGATTAAAATACTGCTTTCGGCTTCCACTGGAACCTGAAAGTGAATGACCAGGTGATCGGGTCCTGCATAATATTTTTTATTTCCACAAACGGGTAAATAAGCAGGCTTTTTACTGGGGTAATCATCGGGCCGATACTCACATTCATGTAGGTACTGCCGCTGTCATTCAGGTTATAGGCGTAAGCGGTAACTTCCGGGGTAATATAATCATTGATTTTATAATCCAGAAGGACGCCCAGGTTCATCACGTCCGCGGCGGAGTCCGTTATATTGTCCCAGGCAAATTCGGTAATGGTGGATAAACCCGCCAACTTGTTTTTCACCGTCAATCCCAAACCCGCAACCATTTCATTAGTACCCGTAACCTGCGGGGTCGGGATATCCACCTTACCACTCAGGGCTATGAGCTGGTCGGCGACATTAACAGTCACTGCGGGCATTAACGCAAGGTATGTTTTATCGTTGGCACGATACGTATCCTGTTCATTGCCGAACTGCAAATTTATTTTCACCATATCGCCCGTGGAAATTCCCACGTCTATACCATAATAGAATTTGTCATACCCGGTTAACAGTTCGGGGGTGTAAACCCAGCCGATTTTTCCGGCCGTCAAGTTCAGCATCGGCATAACACTCCAGCTTATCAGCATTTTCCGTATTGCGAATTTTATGTTCGTTACTACAGTTGGCGGGATACTTGTTGTCGAAAGCATGTCCTGGATGTCGAGTTCGAGCGAGGATTTCAATACATCACTGAACATAAAATTCCAGCCCAATCTGGCCCTTGCATTATTGAAACCGCCATAATTCTGGTTATCCACGTCAGTCTTGCTGAGGTCATAATCCAGTCGGAAATACCCGTACAGCTCATTCTGCGATTCCGTCATATCTTCCGCATAAACAATCCCGGTCAGCATTAATGCTGCCAGTAAGACTATTAGACTAAATTTCTTCATAATTTACTCCTGATTCAGGTTTTGTTATTTAAAAAAGTCAACGACTTATTCTGTGTGAGTATTTAAATATAGAATTATGAGGAATTTTTTAGTTTTATGTTAAGGCTTTATTAAATGCGGCTCAGGCGGCTGCTTCTTCTCCCCAGTGGATTTTCCGCCTGTCCGGACTTTATTCCTTCTGGCGAAAAAATCATGGCAGCGATTATAGCAGTAAAAAAAATTATAATCAACTGCTACAGAGAATCCGTTATATATCTTATTTTACCACCGTAAAAGTCATTTCAATAAGCGTCCTACCCTTTATCCCAATTTCGAATTTCCAATCACCCGCAACCAATTCCTCCTCGATATCGAATCCATATCCATCATAATTGAAATCACCGCGTCTGTTTTTCGTGATCCAGGACTGTCGTGTATATACCTTATTATCAGGAGGCATAATAATCGGCGGGTGGGTCACGGTTACACTTAAGATCAGATCCGCTTTTTCGGGCACATTCAGTGTCCGCCCGTCAGCCAGTCCTTGGCTTCATTAATATCGAAAATGAACCTGACGGGAACATTGATTCCCTGTTTCCGAACGCATTTTTTGAGCCGCCACAGGCTCATGAAACCAGCACCGACAATGGCTAACCGGCGGATATGCCCCTCGTGTTCCTTGAAGGCTGCGGCAATCCGGGCGGCATCCGGTTCAGACACTCGTGTGCCGTAAATATGAAAAGCGATATTCCGCGTTACAGACGGTTTCGCGAGCCGGGAAAACATATCATCCATAATCGCCCTCATTGGGCTGGTATCATCCTTTAAACCGGAAACGTTTATTGAAAGAATTTCCCCGGCATTGTGATTCATAATGAAAATTTTATTGGCATTAATCACTTCCAGCATCTCTTGCCTCCCGGGGAAAAACCATACTTTACAATATTATAAATCAACCGGTATCGTGATGCAAGCAATCACTCATAGATGAATCTTCATTTCATTCAATCATAACCGCTTAAATGACAGGTGTTGATGGAACGCTTACTTCTTGATTTTAGGAAAGGTCCATTTCTTAATCCGCGGGCCTTTCTGTTCCCCTGCTTTCAGGTCGTTACCTTGGCGGGCGTCTTTGTACGTTCCCTCCATGACATGCTTTGTTTCCTGCCGTGTAGCAAGTGTCAGGAGGCCGAGATAGCGGTCATAGCATTCCACGGAAACCAGGTGGGCTATCTCGTCAACCTTCAGGCACACCTGGTTTCCGTGACCCGCTTCGGCAAGCCCGGTGAAACGCTCGAAGATTTGACGCTTCTCTTCCCGCAGTTCCTCATCCGAGAGAATTCTGATCTCGTCATCTGAAGCGCCGTCTACGCGGCCGTCAACCGTCTTCAGGGTCTTCGCCCTTTCGGGGGAAAGTTCTACCTGGTGCCTCAGGTCCCCGGACATGCTGAAAAGTATCTGCGTATAGTCGATTTTGTTTTTCACAAAAAGCGCTGACAGTTTCAGCGCCTCGGGGTAGTCCGACGGCTGCCCGTCCGAGAAGAGAATCACCGCGTTGCGGACGTCCGTATTCTTGTGGTGAAGGACTTTCTTGATAAAGGAGGCGTAATTCGTTTCCTTCCGCGGTATTTCCTTACCACCCAACGGGTAGTTCACGGGCCTGCATTCATCTGAAAAAACGTAGATCTGGATCTTCGTGTTCAGCAGGAATTCGGCTATGACCGCGCAGAAATAGTTCAATGCTGAAAGCACGATGTCCAGCTTACCCCTCTCGTTCATGCTGTGTGAGTAATCCACCACCAGGTGAAGGAGAACTTCACTATCGTCCGGCAGGTTGAATTTTTTTTTCAGCCTGCCTGTCAGAAGGTCTCCCAGGGTCAGCTTGAGACCCGAGTGCCGTAAGAAGGAAGGGACAGCAGAAGCAGCAGTACCCGGAAAAAACGGGATAGTGAAAGAATTGTAAGTATCCTTGCCCAGTACAGTCCTCTCCGTAAAATCGCCTTCGAGAAGAGGAATGTCCAGGTTGGGATCCAGTCCGAGTTTCCCCAGGATTTTCCTCTTCTCCTCGAAAAATTGATCCCTGAACCGGTTCACCTTTGCCAGGCGTTTGCCCTGCTCCCTGATGGCCGCCGACACCCTGCCCGGCGTACCCGCGGCGGAATGCACGGCTACAAGAATTTCCCTCCCGTGCAGGAACCGGTACTTCTCGCGCAAATCCTCCAGGAACGACTGTGTTATGACCGGGAAATCACGCAATTCCGGCGGCACGGCATTGTTGATCACCACCCCCCCCACAAAGATCATTCCAGGCGCAAGTTCCTGCCACTTGATCTTTTTCAGGCCCGCCAGACCGCTGATTTCCAACATGCGTTAAAGTATAAGTGACACAGCGGAGAACAACAAGGGAAAAAGAATTTATAGACCACAGGTTCTACAGATTTTTACAGATTGACGGGCAGGCCGCTGGGGAAGAAGAAGAATCAACCACAGATTCCTCAGATTTTCACAGATCAGCGGGTACGCCTCTGGGGAGAAGAATATTTCATTCACATACGGTATTTCGAGATCCGCCATTGAATACAACTAAAAAATGGAAAGCATACTAAGTTTGAATATCAAAATTTGTCAAAACCTCGCGGTTCGAGGATTGGCACACACCCTAAAAACAGATACCTGGTTGACAGCTTCCAGGCGGAATCTCTTTCTAAAGATGCTCTCATTAAATCCCTTTGTGCTATTCTTAGTTGCCAAATTTTAGATTTTTACGGTTTTTTCACTCAATTTTTGTGACAATTCTATTGACTTATGGCAATTAACTATCTGTCGCAAGAAAAATCATATTTGTTTCTTAAAGAAACAAATATTTGTTGACAAAAGCAACAAATGATAGTATTTTAATATAAACGGAGGAAATTCTATGCAAAAAATAAATTTTACAAAGGTGTTGAAGCTTTTTTTCGTAATGCATCTCATCTTTGCGGGTTACCCAATGGCAGCTCAAAGCAAGGGAAACATTGCTCCAGACCAGATTCCCGGAGTCGCGGTCTATATTCCCTTTCCTGTCACCATTACTCTTGACGGAAAATTAAACGACTGGGAAGGCATCCCGGTCCAGAGGGTGGAAACCGGAACAAAGGGTCCGGATAAAAAGCAAAACCAGTATTTCGATTTTGCCCTGGCAGCCGATGAAAAGAATCTCTATGTATATATGCATTCAGAGGACAGTACCTTGATCACGGGCAAGCACGGCAAGGAATTCTGGAATGAGGATTCTATGGAATTCTATGTCAATTTCAGCAATGACCTGAATGCGCAATCCTATGGAGATGGAATAGCACAGATCACCCTTGATCCGACAAATATCGGGAACTCTTCATTGGAGCGTCTATCCGTGAGCGGAATAAATAACTCCTACTTTAAAGTTCGGGCCAAGGTGTTCAAAACTGCCGACGGATGGGCTTTTGAGGCAGCCGTGCCTTTTAGCCCGGATTTCAAGCCCGTGCATGGGAAAAATATCGGATTTCAGGCCCATGCCAATGGAGCGTCTAAAGGAGACCGGGACTCCAAACTGATATGGAGCAAGCTTGATACCTCAGACCAGTCTTCCAGGAATCCTGCAGTATTTGGCCGGGGTGTGTTTTTTAAAATAGGAAGCAATGATATTCCAGTCACAGTTGATTTAGGGAAGGATATGATCCAGACCTTTGCAAGTGAAGGTGCCGTGGGAAAGAAGGGCAAAAAAATCGTTTGGAGTGATGAATTTAACTATAGCGGAGCGCCGGAGCCTAAAAAATGGGACTATGATGCCCCGGATTCAGGCAAATGGAATCAGGAACTTCAACTGTATACTTCATCGAGACACAATTCTTTTGTAAAAAATGGAATACTGACGATCAGGGCTATTAAGGACAATGCCGGAAAATGGACGAGTGCCAGGCTTTTCACCAAAGGCCGCGCAGATTGGACCTACGGTTATGTGGAAGTCCGGGCTA
Organism: Spirochaetales bacterium; assembly: GCA_016928415.1. Taxonomy (GTDB): domain Bacteria; phylum Spirochaetota; class Spirochaetia; order SZUA-6; family JAFGRV01; genus JAFGKU01. Next base: position 7,991 of record JAFGKU010000052.1, on the reverse strand, counting down.
AAATGCCTGAGGGGAAAGGTACCTGGCCGGCAATTTGGATGATGCCTTCGGTAGATACCTACGGTAGCTGGCCGAATAGCGGTGAAATAGACATTATGGAATTCGTGGGTTTTGAACCTGATAAAGTACACACCTCAGCCCATACAGAAAACTATTACTGGCGTACGGGAACACAGAAAACCCGTGCAGCGAATTTAGCGAATATGAGCAGTGAATTTCATAACTACGCCATTGAGTGGACTCCGAAGGGTATCTTCTGGTATGTGGATGATGCCCCATTTTATTATTTCCTGAATGAGGGAAAGGGCAGTACTGTCTGGCCTTTTGACAAGCCGTTTTATATTATTTTGAATTTAGCTATAGGCGGGTCTTGGGGGGGTATGAAAGGCGTGGATGAATCAATGAAACAAGCGGATATGAATATTGATTATGTCTATGTTTATAAGTAAAATCAATGTTCAATGATTTCAAGCGGCAGGCTCAACCGAATAAATTTCTACAGGATTCTTCAGCAAATTTGGGCTAACAGGGGAATCAGCAGGATCTCGATTGCGCAACAGCTGAATCTGAACCGCTCGACGGTCACAAAGGTCGTCAATCGGCTGCTTGAATACGGATTGGTGGTCACAACCGGAAAATACCACGGGAAACCGGGTGTCGGCCGCATGGCCACGGCTCTGGAAATTAATTCCAATTTCGGTCTGGTTCTCGGCATCGAGGTCCAGACCGATTTTTTCCGTTCTCTCCTGGTAAATTTGGAAGGAAAACCCCTTGAATCGGAAACAAAGGCTTTCCGAAAGGGAACTGACATACTGGAAGATGAGTTGGTGAATCTTATCAATGCCGCGAAACTAAGGGCGGAAAGTGAAGGAATTCCCCTCCTTGGCGCCGGGATAGGTCTTTCAGGAATTGTTGATCCGTACGCTGGAACAATCCTCCATTCCAATTCCCTTAAAATCGATAAACCGGTTCACCTTAAGGAAGGGCTATGCCAACGGACCGGTCTGCCGATATTTATTGAAAATGATGCTAACTGCTGCTGCTGGAGCGAGATAGCGTTTCGGGCCAATAAGCACAATAATTTTCTTGCCGTTCTAGGGGAGTTTCGTATGGTGGATGCCATTGAGAATCGAAAAAAAGGAGTCGCCTTAGGCCTTGGTATTGTCATTCAAGGTAAAGTGCTCCATGGAGATAACTATACTACCGGAGAATTCCTAAGCCTTTTCTATGACAATAAAAAACCCAGCCATAACCAATTTTCCATAACGGATGAAGAGGCACTATCACTGCCCGATAATCGGGAGGTTCTCCTTAGGGTATTCAATGAATTAGCCCGTAATGTCTCACTTTTGGTCAACTGTCTTGATATCACGAAAATCATTGTAACGGGAGATTTTTCCCGTTATTCCGAAGATTTTGAGCCCCTGCTTAAGCTTGAAATACAACGGAACTGGATTTACCCGACAGTTAAAAACTGCGTAATCGAATTTCCCTCCGATGAGTCGCAGGCCGTAAGCTTTGGAGCTGCCGGCCTGTTTGTCTGTAAGCTTTTTTCAGTTCCGGATATGACCGATCAGACTGATGAAGAGATCGGCTGCATTCTCCTTAAAAAACTTAATCCTCGATGACGGACAAGATATCATTCCTCGTCGAAACGCTTCGAGATCCTGCGGTTGACAATGTTGAAAATGAATATAACCCCGAATAGCAGCCATGCCACGGCGTTCCCCCGCCCCCATCTACCTACTTTCTTGAGGAGCCAGATCACGTAAAGAGTCATGGACAACCCGGCCTTGTTCATGGAGGCGGCGTTAATGAAGGGGTTCACAAGGCTGTAAGGCTCGTCGAAGATCTGCATCCCATTGACAATGCTGATCGTGATAGTGAAGAAGAAAAAGGGCAGAATGGCTGGGAAGGTGATGTACCGGTGCTTGAAGAAGAAGCTGGCCCCGTCCATGTCGGCCGCCTCATAGAGGGATGGATCGATCCCCTGCAGGGCCGCCAGGTATAGGATGATGTTGAAACCAATTGTCCTCCAGTTCACGATCAGAGAAATACTGATCGGGATCGTTTCCGGCTCCCTGAGCCAGTCAACCTTAGGCTGACCCAATAACCCAAGCAGATAGTTAAAGATCCCGTTGTCTTTGTTCATGATGTTCTGGACTATCAGGGTAAATGACACCGCGCTCACAACGTATGGTAGGAAATAGAAGAACTGAAAAATAGACCTCCCCTTCAATCTCTTGGTATTGAGCAGGATGGCCAGGGGAACCGCGATCAGGTGCTGGACCAGGAAACCGAAAACGAGGGTAAAGGCGGTCAGCCGTACGCTTGCCCAAAAATATTCGTCCCCCGAAAGAACAAACATATAATTGTCCATTCCGATAAAATTCATTTTTCCCATGCCATTCCAGTCCGTGAACGAGATCACGATCGAGAACACAATAGGAAACAGGAAGAAGACTATGAATAGGATCATGATAGGAAGCAGGAAAAGGTAAGGTTCCCTTTTAACTGCATTTGACACGGATTTTTTCATTTTTCCACCTCAACCCTTGATGCTTCCGGCAATCATGTTTCGCATGATCTGCTTGGAGAATAATATCGTGGCTACGATCAGCGGGGCCTGCGAAATCGTTATAGCCAGCATGAGAACCGGTGTGCTGAAAACCTGCCCGAACAGGTCGAAAAGTGCTATGGGGATGGTGTACATATCGCGATGCGAAATCATGACCAAAGCCAACTGAAAATTGTTCCAGCTCCCGATAAAAACGACCGTGCCTAGAACCGCGATACCGGGTATGACAACGGGGAACACGACCTTCATGAGCAGTGCAAAACCGCCCAGCCCATCCATCCGGCCCGCGTCGAGAAGCGAATTTGGCACGAGTTTGCTGATGTACTGACGCATTAACAAGATACCGAATGCATTGGCCATATCCGGTACGAACATTGGAAGATACGTATCGATCCAGTGAAACCACACCATCAATTTGTACAATGGGATGATGAACAGGAGTTTTGGTATCATGAACAGACTTATGACAAAACCGAAAATGATCTTATCCCCCTTGAATTTGTACTTTGCGAATGCGAATCCGCCCATGGTGCAGAAGAAAACCTGTGTGACCATGGCCATCACGGCAATGATGAGGCTGTTAAGAATGGACCTGTAAAAATGACTATTATTACCCAGATCTTTGAGGTTCTGGAGCAAATTGCCGGAAAAGAAGAAGGAGGGAGTGCCGGAATATGTCGTCTTGCTTTCCAAAGTAGAGATTACCATCGCGTGATAAATGGGAAAGAAGAATACCAAGGCAAGGAGGACCAGAAGGATATACAGGCATACCGTGCCTATAATCTTGCGGATTTTCATCATTTTTTTATGAAAAGCTGTCTCATTACGCAAGTAAATATTGTCCATATTCAACCTTTCCAAATAGACTAATAGATTCCAAAACGGAAATCAAATTTAATTAGGCTGTTATCCAGGTTCCAGTGTAAATGGAAAAACTGATTTTATTTTTTATATGGATCTTTTGTTCCGTTTTCCATCCCCAGGAGCGGGATGCCTTCCCAGTCACTTAATTTTCCATCAATAATAATAGTGAGAGGAAAGGGAATATAGACCGAGATTCAGGAAATCTGATCTGGAGCAATAGTCCTCTCACTCTGTGCTGCCATCGGACAACTCGTATGGATGAACAGCATTACAAAAAAAGTTCAAAAACCTTTAAAAAATTCATTTTTATTGATTTTCCTCCAACTCTATAAAACATAATTTCATTTGTTGATTTTGTCAACAATTAATTGTTGCTTTAAAAAACAAATGATTCTCCCAAAGAAATCCAAATGGCTTTCTCTAAAGATAAAAAAAATCCTCCCCCAGCGATGTGCTTGTCCTGTGTGGGTGCCGTATTTAATTTATTGCCAATACCTTGAAATCGTGCTATAGTTCTCACTGACGTTAATAGGACCTACAATAAACAGTCAGAGGGGTTTTTTATTGGGGAGTAGATAGTATACTTAGTTTTCACGTTAAAATAACTAAAGGAGGGGCTTCCAAATGATATAACTGATAATCAAAAGATCAACCATGGGGTAATAAAGTTAAAAACAGGAGATTAAAAAATGAAGAATATAAATAAAAGACATACATTTCTTTGGTTAACGATCACATTGATGGTTATCTTTACGGCGGTTCCCGCAATGGCGGCCGACAGAGGGGAATGGACTGAAGGCAGCACTTATGCCGCAGGCGATACGGTCACGTATCTCGGCAAATCCTATAAATGCCTGATATCCCATACGGCCTGGATGGGAGCCAACTGGAATCCCGTAAACGCGCCGTCTTTATGGTTGTACATTTCGAATATCGACATTCCCACCCCGGACCCTTCCTGCCCGTATGATCTCTGGAACCCTGCCGTCGTTTATGTAGCCGGCAACCGGGTATCGTGGAACACGCATGCCTGGGAAGCAAAATGGTGGACCGTGGGTGCAGAACCGGGTAGAACGGGAGAATGGGGAGTCTGGCTGGATCTCGGTACATGCGGCAGAACACCGACTCCTACACCGGATACCAATTTCCCGCCGGGGAGCACCGTGTCCGTCATACCGATTCCGGACAGCTTCGATATCAGGACCGTGGAAGGAAACAGGCTGCATCCCAAGGCCGAATTGCTGAACAATATGCGTGTTGTCATCTGCAATACGCACTTTCCGCCCGGTTCCCAGGGACGCGCCAATGTCCAGAAAATCATCGACCTTTTCAACGACACGCCGTATCTCGGCGTGCACATGACCCTGTCACCAGTTGATGAAATTGAGGAAGAAGTGTTGTTCGGCAGCCGTCCGGAATATTCAAAAGTACTCTATATCGACATCATAGAGCAACACCCGAAAAACGATAACATAGGCGATGAACTGGTAACTTATGACAGTTCCACCGCATTCCTTGCCCAGTACGGGGATGATCCGAATGATGACAAAGATGAATCCATCTGGTGCTGGGGACGGAACGATTTATACGGAACCGCACCCGGATTCGCCACCGACCAGGCGGTTTTGCCCCTCAGGAAGGAATTCTTCAGTGATTATTCCGCGTATCCTTTGATCTATAGCGGCAACGCCCCGTCAGCCGGTGTATTATTCCATGAAATGGGACACTACTTCCACATGGAGCACCCGGAGCGGAGGTTCGGCTACCAGGTTCTTGATAACATGTGCAACCGCGTGGGCCACGTGGACGGGCTCACTCACGACCATGCAAGGGACTTCAGGGAGCCGAGAATAACCGCCTATACACGGAAAATTTTCGAAGATGTCTATCACCTCAATTACGCGGACACAAAACAGGAATGGGTAATCCATGACATCCTGGGTAAAAACGTGGGCGCCTCCGAATGGGCCGATACCGACTACCGCTATTTCACGTTCCCCAATCCCCGTTCCATCGGTTATGAAATGACCTCGGGCCGACTCATCGATCTTAATACGGGTAATCCGATCAACATCCGCACCCAATTCTCCGATGCCAGCAGATTGACTGCGGGCAATGGAACTGTCAAGCTAAGGGTAACAATCGAAGACTCGAATACCCTGCAGTCCCTCACCCTGGTTGATTATAATGTTCCAATACACATGGACGACTTCTATGCCCAGTACGATTTCGATGAATTTATTGATGTAGAATTTTCTGCAGGCAACGTTAATCCCCTGGTCGGTTCGGCCGACCTGGAACTGGTATTCAAAATAGATGCCGACAATTCATTCGAGGAATACCATGAATACGACAACGATCTGCGAACACCCGTAACGCTGACTTTAGTACAGTAACGGGACCTATTATAAAATAGCCTGGAATCAATGGGAATTTTTTTTCTCATTGGTTCCAGGTTACTTCAATTATTCCTCCCACAGCGGTGTACCCGACTATCAGCGGGAATCTGCGATTAATTATTCTTCTCCCCAGCGGCGTACCCGCCAATCTGTGAAAATCTGGAATCTGTGGTTTATTTTTCTTCCTCCCCAGAGATGTACCCACCAATCTGTAAAAATCTGTAAAAGTCTCTGGTTCCATCCTCCATTGCCCTAACGGCAGAAAAGTGAGTAACTCACAGCTTGAAATTATTCACCGCCTCATTGAGATCGCCGATTATTTCGTTTATGTTCAACGTCTGGGCGCGGACACTTTCCATCGCTTTCGTGATTTCCCTTGCACCTGTCTTCATCTCTTCCATGGCATTGTTCACCTCACTGGAAATTTGCCTGACATGGGCCATTGATTTTGAAGCTTCCACGGCACCGTCCTGCATTTCACCAGCCCCCTGTTTAACGGTAAAGGATATGTCATTAAGCACGTGTATCGAGTCCAGGATATTTTTTCCTCCGGCCAGCAATTCCTGGGCACTTAGGTTAATTTCTTCCAGTGCGTCTGATACGCTCTTTACATTTTCATTTATTTCCTGAAAGGCCTTATCCGTCTGCGTGCTCGTTCCCGATGCCTGCTTTATCTTTCCGACAATTTCCTTTATGAGGCGGGTAATATTCCCAGATTGCTTTCCCGACGATTCGGCGAGTTTACGTATTTCCTCGGCGACAACAGTAAACCCGCTGCCCGCTTCCCCGGCATGGGCGGCCTCGATGGCCGCATTCATGGAAAGGAGATTGGTCTGGGCGGCAATACCGCTGATAACCTTCACCATTCCGCTTATGTCATCCACGCTTTTGTTTATTTCCGATATTGACTGGACCATGACACGGAGCTTTTCCCCGCCGTTCCGGGCCGTTTGAACGAGTTTATCCGTAGCGAGTTTTTTTTCACGGGTTGTTGAGGACATGTTTTCCACGGAGGAAATCATTTCCGTAATGGAAGATGTCGACTCATTCACCATCTCCGTTTGCCTGTCTATCTGGTCCTTGAGCGACTGCGTACTTTTGGATATCTGTTCCGTAGCGCTGGATGAATTGATTATCTGGTCATCCAGTGTTTTAATCTGGCCGGTGACGGAATCGATGTTTGCCGAAATTTGTGTGGATGAAGTGGTTGTTTCCTCCGTGTTTGCGGACAGGATTTGATTGGCCTCGGTGTTCTTTTCGGTCACGCCCTTTATTTTTGAAATAGACCCGGCAAGGCTTTCTCTGAGTTTGCCGAAATGACGCGTGAGCATACCAATCTCGTCTTTTCCGGCTTTTCCATCCCCCCCGATAGCCGTCAGGTCGCCTTCCGCAATGCGCTTTGACAGTTCCACCATCCGATCCACGGGTTTTGTAATGGAGCGCACGGTAAAATTCGCAATCAAAAGCGAAAGAAGGATACATATACCAAGGACAACTACCGTCATTACAATGGACCCGAATTTATTTTCCTCTATGACTGCCTTTTTTTTCAATAAATTTGATTCAATATCATCCGTATACAATCCCGTCCCTATGATCCAGTTCCACGGCTTGAACAGCATCACATAAGAAGTTTTCGGTACGGGAGTGTCGCTGTTGCCCTTGGGCCACAAATAACTTACATAACCACTGCCCCCCTCATTCTCACATACATCGACAAAGGCGACAAAAAGGTTCTTTTTCTCCTCGCCGACGGTATCGTACTTCTTATCCGACATGGGTTTGCCTTCAAGGTCAGGGAAGTACGGGTGCATCACCATGTAAGGAAAGGGGCGGCCCGTATCGTTTATCCAGAAATAGCCGTCCTCCCCGTATTTCATTCCGCGTATAATTTCTTTTACTTCCGATTTTATTTCATCGGTCTGCCTTTTATCGTAATTTCCCTCCACCGTCTCTTTGTGATGCCCATTAATGACTTCAAAGGCCGTTGCTACAAGGGCTTTCAGCATATCTTTTCTCATCCGGTATTCATTGCCATATTCAGATTCAGACTGTTTCTTTCCCATTTCGTCAATATTTATGACATTAAATACGGCAAGGCCCGTACTTGATACAAATATGATTAATATTATTAATAGAAATATTTTCGT
>JAFGKU010000051.1 GCA_016928415.1 Spirochaetales bacterium | reverse complement strand
TGCGTGTGTTGACCAATATAGTTAAATCGCACATTTATATTTTTTAAAGGGGTGAAACAACAGCCCATCACTTTTTTTTATGAATTTAAAAAAAAAGTATTAGGTGAATTTGGGGGGGGCATGATATAATGACGTCGCTTTTAGTAGGCGTAATGCAAGCGGGTTCTGCTCCGTGGGGGCGTTCTCCCCCAAAAGAAAAAATTTAGAAGGATTTAAGGTATGCAAAATTATGTAAATCGCCTTTACAAAGACCTTGCATGGTTATGGCCCATCTGGGGTGAAATTGAGGAATATAAGGCAGAATCTGAAATCTTTATCAAGCTCATTAAAAAATTCGCTAAACTTGAAGTCAACTCCCTTCTGGATATCGGCTGCGGCGCCGGGAAAAACGTGTATTACTTCAAGAACCATTTTGAAGTGACGGGCATGGATATAAGCGTAGCCATGGTTTCCCAGGCGAAAAGCCTGAATCCTTCCTGCCATTTCCATATCAGGGACATGAGGAATTTTGATCTGAACGAACAGTTCGATGCCATTTTTCTCAATGATTCCATCCTGTATATGCGGAAAGAAGAAGACCTGATAAAAGCTTTTGAAAATGCCTGCAAGCATCTGAAACCGGGCGGCGTGCTTATTTCTTATATGGAGGTAAGCAAGGAAAGCTTCAAACAGAACGACACATGCGTCATGACGTACAACAAGAACGGGCTGAACGTGACGGCCATTGAAAACAGTTTTGACCCAAAGACGGAAGACGACACATTCGAAACCACATTCATTTACCTGATCAGGAGAAACGGCAAGCTTGAAATTGAGCATGATTTCCATATACTGGGACTTTTTTCCCTGGATACGTGGCGCAAGCACCTTTCAAGTCTCGGGCTGGAAGTACACGAGGAAATTCACCACATAGACAAGGAAGATGTGCCGGTCTTCATATGCGTGAAACCGCTTCAATAATCACGCTCCAGAATCAGCGTTCGGTAATCGACAATAAACCCCCCTGCCTTGAAGGCATCCGTATAGGGGCTTTCATCGGCACGCCTGCCGTTTATGGTACTGATTTTTACCTGCTTTAAAGGTTTATAATCCCTCTTCAATAGATGCGAAAAAAGCATGGCAAACATACCCGGCTCCATTTCAGAGACCGGTACGTCAATATCAAGGTCCTGACCGTTTTTCCTCGAGACCATGAGGCGGTCCTTACCCCGGAAAACCGCGTGCGTTGAAGGATGCCGGCTTAAATCACTGACACAGGCGGGGTCTGCCGCGTTAATGACATACATCCCTTTTTCACCAGTGCATTCCTTGAGTAATGCCAGGGCTTCCCTTGAGGCAAATTGGGGCCCGGAATAGCCTTCTATAAAATAACCCGTCTCGATTTCCCTTGAAAGCTCCAAAATTTGTAAAGTTCTCATGATGGACCCCCAGTGGAAAAGAGGAATTTCAGCGGCCAGGACTTCCTTGATAAGGATGCCGTACCGGTCTAAAAGAAGTTCAATCCGGTTCCGCACAATGTCCTGTTCCTCGAGCCGGTCAGACGGCACAATCCCGTCCGGAAGCCTGAAAAAGCTGCCTGCCACGGGCCTGGAGGCAGCCCACCTGTCATAGCTTAATTTTTTCCGCCTGCCGCTTCCCTTGAACAATTCCTCTCCTTCGAAACCGAACGCCATTCCCTTCCTTAACAGGTCGTATTCGCGGGTGGAAACAAGTCCGTTCCAGAACAATTCCCAAATCAACCCGGTCAACTCTCCCGAATCAAGTCCGCTTGAATCCTTTAAATCCCAAAAGGAAACCGTTTTCCCCTCAAACGCAAATAATTTCAGGAATGTATCGCCGCCCTGCGATTCCGCCGGTTCCCTGATAATTTCATAATCATCCTGAAGGCAGAAACCCAGTTTCCGGGACGCGGAACCGTAAACGACCAGGCCCGTTGATTCCAAAAGAGCATCAAGTTCCGGGCGGCGGTACCCCCGCAGGCGGCAGGGAAAAACATCAGACTCCCATAGTTCCGCAGGTAAGGGAATTCCAAAATTCCTTTCCAGGACTTTTTTAAAGCCCTCCATTCCGTCCTCTTTACGAATGAGGGAGTGATAGGCGGAAAGGAAGAGCTGGAAATACTCCCTGCCTACCGGTTTAACGGCCGAGCGGTGAGAAGCGCGCTTCATTCGCAAGAGTTTTTCCAGGTTTGACGCCAGGCAAATCCTGTCGCCGTCAACGACAACATCATCCGAGGCAAGGACGGGAGCCAGCAATTCCATGAGAAGATCATTTTCGATACCGAAAATACGGGTAACGAATTCGGGAGGGACGGGCCCGTATGCCCTGAGGAATGTAAGAACAATTTCACCTGCATCCGGTCCGTCGGATAAAATTCCGGAGGATTTCAGGCGCCGAATCTCCTGTAGGGCCTTTTCGGGGCTTTTACCGTTCAGCGTGTCAATGACAACATTTTCAAGTGAAAGGCTGAGAGCCGAAAGGATAACGGGAACCGTCTCTACGGCTAAGACGCACGGAATGGCAGAGGAAGGAAGCGAAATCCTCACAATCTTCCCGGCTATATCTTCAGTAATATCTGCTCTATTCAAATTTCTTTCCCGTGCCGACGCATCCACAAGGTTTTCCCATTCCGTCAATGGAATAATGACCCTTTCCTTCACGAAATCCAGGAGTTCCCGTGAATCACGCGGGCCGTAACCGGGCATGGTGCGTTTGACCTTTTTTTCAAACAGTTCGACAATGTCTTCACCTATTTCAGGCCGGAGGTCCTTCGAACGCGCCACCTCCTCTATGAGGCTGCCGGAAAGACGCGAGGACTTGGTGTAAAACGGCGTATCGTCCTGGTACATGTGCTTGTCCGTCTGCCTGAAGACGGCCGAACCGGCAAACGGCGACGGGGCGGTGCTGAATGCCTCCGAACATTTTATTCTACCCTCATGCAATTCGTTTAAAAACGTGTTGAGCATGGAAAGATCGAAATCTTCATTCAGAATGCCGCGCCATGTTTCCACCAGTACCGGGAAATCATCATACTGCATGACGGAATCAAGGAGCTTTTTCGATCTCAACCTGGTAAGCCAGAGCGGCATCCTGTTTGAAAAACTAGCCCTTGGTATAAGAAGCGACCGTTGCGCGTTTTCCCTGAAACGGGAGCCGAAAAAGGAAGTCGTTTCCAGTTTTTTCCGAAGCAATGCCATGAGGGAGCCGGAATCGACCAGGGAAAGCAAAATTTCCCGATTGAATTCATGGGCCAGCATGAGGATGATGCTGTTGTCGTCCGCCACCGTCTCAAGCGGGTAACCCATCTTCTCCTCCCATGCCCGGGCAATGGCATACGCGTACGGCACGTTGATCCTCGCTCCCCATAATGTGTGTATGAGGATTTTCGGCGTTTTCGTCTTGTAAACGGGATCATCGAAATGTTCAATCACTATATGATGCCTGTGGGGCACCCCGGTCTTCAGGAGCACAACATGCCTTTTCAGAAACCCGACAAGCTGTTTGACGGCAATATCGGAAAACCGGCAATCGCTTTTTAGCAGGGCTGCAAAATCTTCCTGTTCAAACCTGTCCTGCCACTCCTCAAGGAAGGAAGCTATCTTGAGGGAAAAATGCGTGTCCCTGTTGCCCCGCTCGCCTTTCCAGAATACGGTTACCAATGCCTGGCCGCCGTACGGCACCACATGCACCGTTTTATGGTCCATATCCGTGATCTTCCAGTTCTGCGTCCCCAGGGAAAAAGTATGCCCCACCCTTCTTTCCCAGACGAATTCCTCGTCCAGGTCACCGATTTTCTCGCCCGTTCCGCGCAGCCGCATGTCGAAATACCCCCGGTCCGCTATGGTACCGCCGGAATGATACAGCAGGGTGAGGACGCTCCTCCTCCCTTTAACGGTGTTTTCCAGCCTGTCAACGGAGATCCGCGGATTTAGTTCAGCGATGCGCGTGGCGCTGTATTCACCGGATAACATCTTGATGACGAGATCGAACTGCCTGCGGGGGAGGGTATGGAACGACCGGCAGGTCCTGAGGAAACCGTACAATTCATCAATATCCCATTCCTCCATGGCCGCCATTGCCAGGACAACCTGGGCAAGGACATCGAGGGGATTCTCGACCGGTTTTACCTCCTCGATGTCCTGGTCCAGAACAGACCGCACCATGATGGCCGCTTCCAGGAAATCCATGCCGTGCGTCGGGAATATCACACCGCGTACCGTCCTTCCCACGGCATGACCGGAACGGCCTATCCTCTGCAATGCCTGTGAAACGGACGGCGGTGTCTGGACGAGGACCACCTCATCCACACTCCCGATATCGATGCCCAGCTCCAGGGAAGCGGTAGCCACGATACTTTTCAATTCCCCCCGTTTCAGCCGTTTTTCCACGACGAGCCGGATTTCCTTTGAAAGCGACCCGTGGTGGGAATAGGCTATCGGTTCCTCCTCGCCCTCGTTCACCAGTTTGGCAATACTCTCCGATAATTTGCGCGTATTGACGAATAAGAGAGTGGCCCTGTTCCCTTTTATTATTTTCCTGAACTCAAGGGCAAGGTGGGGCCAGTACGAGTTATCGATCAGGGCTGCCGGAGGTATGTCCGGAAACGTGACATTGATTTCCATCTTACGCCTCGAAGGCGATTGTACAATTTCAACCGGGCGCTTCATGTACTTTATTTCGCCGCCGGCTGAGGACATTTTGAATCCGCCCACAAAATCAGCGATTCTTTCCAGCGGCTTGACCGTGGCCGAAAGCGCGATACGCTGGAACTCGCCGGAAAGAAGAACAAGCCGCTCAACGGCGGACAACAGGTGCGCTCCCCTTTTTGAGGCGGCAATGGAGTGAATTTCATCCAGTATCACCGTTTTAAGGGAACAGAGTATATCCCGCGCTTTTGGAGAACAAAGAAGGAGATTCAGGCTTTCCGGCGTGGTGATGAGTATTTCCGGGGGATTTTTGAGTATTTTCTGCCGTTCATAGGCCGGTGTGTCACCACTCCGCAGGGCTACCCTGATGGCAGGCAGGGTGAGTCCCTTTTTTTCAAAACTTTTCCTGACCTGGGTAAGGGGTTCGGTTAAATTGACCCTTATATCGGAATTCAGCGCTTTGAGAGGGGATATATACAGTACCCGGATACCGCCTGTTTTCCAGGTTCCGGTTACGAGCTGATTTATGGCCCAGAGAAAGGCCGTCAGGGTCTTGCCCATGCCCGTGGGTGCCGTTATCAGGGCATGTCTGCCCTCCGCTATGACAGGCCATGCCCTGGTTTGTATATCCGTGGGAGAGGGGTACACGGACTGCATCCATTCCCGGATTACGGGATTAAAAAGGCCTAAAGTATTCTCAGTAAAAGGCATTATCTATAATAATCCATACAAAGGGCAAAGAGAACTATTTAGTAAGATAATTTGGATTTTTTATTAGCATCAGGCGGGAAAATCCGTTATAATCATTTTTAGGAACCATCCTGGGAACCGGCAATGCGCAAACAGATTGAGGATTTTTACAATTCATACAGGGACGAAGCAATCACATTCAATCAGCACGTCATAACCGAAACGGGTTTAATCAGGGAAGAAATATGGATCAAGTGCCAGGGCAAACAGAATAATTGCGTGCTTTTCATGGCATCCATGGTCCAGGCCAAACTCATCATAAAGCTTTCTCCTGTCTGGTTTACCATGCTGAACGAAGCGGATAAGAAAATTACGCTCCATCTGTCATTCAATTACCCTTCAATAAAGGGGCACGCGGGCTTTATCATCGACAGTAAAATTGTTGAATTCAGCAAATTTCAGGGCAATCAGAATGAAATTTATGTCATGACGGTTAATTACAGGAAGCAGGCGCCGGATGACCTGATTGAAATCCTTGGTGAATTTTTATCCTCCCGAAAGGATGTGGAAAAAAGAATTTATGAAAGGATTAAAATCAATCCGGAAAATTCGGTTAAAATCGGGCTGCTTCCGGCCGAAACGGTCCTGTTCAACGAAGGGAAAGCGAAGAGGTGCATTTTAAACGAGCTTTCCATATTCAGCGCGCAGGTACTGATTGGGGGACGCCTGAACGAATTTCACAAGAAAAGAGTCATGCTGCTTATCAAGACGGAGCCGGCCAACGAGCTGGGTGAAATGGTGGGTGACGTCATTGCCTGCACCCCGGTGGAAGGGGGACAATCCCTCCTCGCGCTGGTTATAAAATTCGACCAGGAACTGATCCCCCCCTCGTATAAAATGTTTATAGGTGAATTCCTCGAACGGCTGGTTAAAAGGTAGCCTTTTCAGGAACCGGTATCGGCCCTGTCCTCTTTCCAGATATCAGGGGTTATATCCGTTCTTTCAATTTTATACTGAAATTCCTTGTACTTGTATTTCGCATTTAAAACGATAATCAACCGCACCTTTTCCATGTTCAATTCGAATTTATCGTATTTGCCGTCATCACATACAAACCGGCAGGGATTCTTTTTTCCATCACAGCTCAATACGCCTTCTGCAGCCGTACCGGATTTTTCCCTGATCACCGAAATTTCAAGAACAACAGGAATCTCCTTTCCCTGCCTGTCGGTAAAACGCAGCTCATGGCGATTTGTATATTTATCCGGTCCGCCTTCTTCAAGCCTGCCCCTCTCATTAAGCAGTTCACCTAACTCGCTCAACAGCCGGTAAAACATGCGTACCTCCGCCCTCAAAACAAGGCTCTTGCCGGCCATGACCTCAATTTCATCCGTCCAGTCAAGGCACCTGATTTCCGGCAGCTGAAGAATACCCCAATCCTTGCCGGCATAAACGCGTACACCGTGCTTCCCCGGTTTCACATCCGGTATGTTAAACGGTTCTTTCGGGTCTACCGGAGTATAACCGGCAAATTGACCGTCCAGGTAAACCTCCGCATTGGGGCGGTTGCAGTAAAGTATTACGGTTCCCGGCTGTTCATCCTTGAGCGTTATAATCGACCGTTCGTATTCGCTTGATTGAAGCTTGACGGTTTTTCCCGTCAGATTCTTCACCACTTTCTCGGCCAGGGCATGGAGGAAATTTTCTTTCACGCCGCGCCCGGTATAAGCGGCCACCTTAGCCGTTGTCACGTCGACAATGGTTATTGTCACCACGATTTCATTCCCGAGCGAGACGTACGTGCCCTTGAGCAGGTAATCGGCACCGAGAATTTTACCGACCCTCACCGCCGAATCATAGTTGTTCACGAGGGAGGACAGCTGCAATTCCTGTTCACGGAGCACATTTTCCAGGGAAGCCCTTTCGACGACTTCCAGGTTATCCTGCCTAGTCAAATCATAGAGTAGTACGCCCTCTATCAATCCGGCCAGGTAATCCTGCCGGTTATCCTGTGACTGGTTCTCAACGGCAAGGAAAGTGAGCCGGACCGGCCGGGTATCGGCATGCAAATCCGTACCAATAAACAAGATACCAGTAAATATCAACAGGACGGTTAATTTCGCTATATTTTTCATAAGGTAAGTATACACAAACCGGGTCTTTTTCTCAAGCAGAATCCCGTTTGATCCCTGATAGACAATTGTTACAAGCTATCCCAAAAATTTTTTTTATGGCCTTTAATGACAGGTTTTTTAATAAATATGCCTGAAAATTAAACTTTTTTGAGATCATTTTCGTCATTACCTTAACTCGTTTTTATTTTGAGACAGCTTTTATTTAAACGTGATCTCAAAATTAACCGAACGGTTTAATAAAAGTATTTTCAGCAGGGGAATTTTGAACGTCACCATATTGCCCGAAAGTGTTCCGCCCTTCTGGCTGATGACGGTACCCTTGATCCGGACTTTTACCTCCAGCTCCGAATCCCTCACCTCGCCGGGCCCTCTTTCACCTAACGCGAATTCGGTCATGTCGAGGTATTCCCTCTCCGTTATGTCCTCATCCGGCTGGGGGGCGAAACTCTGGAAAACCGGCTTGTTGAGGATGGGGAAAACATCGGTCAGCCCCGAATAATTCTGTTTATTCAAATTGAATTTCAATGTTATGACCGAGTTGTTTTTTGTCATGGTCAGCACTTTTTGCCTGCCGAGGGTTTTATCGGAAGCAAACAGGTTTACAAGATTTTCGAAATCCATGCTTATGTCCAGACCGGAATTGGAGGTCTGGATTGCGGTAACCTTTACCCCCTTATGGATTTCCAGTGATTTCTCTATCTCCCCGGAATCGAAAATACCGTCCTTGAGATTATTGGAATCCGTTGTCGCTTCGGAAAGGTCCTTCAGGTACAGGGCATACGAAGGTTTTAAATCGACGGATATTTTAACGGCCCCCGACTGGTCCGCCGACAGGGTTATTACCTGGTTTACATTACACGCCGATAACAGCAACACGAGGATGATAACAATAAAAACGGCTGTTTTCACCTTTTCCTCCGGTAAATTTTATCTTAACATACCACACATTGTATCCTGATTCAATATGGATGCGGTAAAAACCGGAAATACTCAATATACTTTGGAATGACACTAAATAAAACAGGGAAATTCGGACGAAGTTACAGCCGCATATGAAGCACAATAAAAAAATCCTTGAAATCCCGGTCCCGTATTTCTAAAATTGTATCAAGGAAGGCAAAATGAAGGGAATTAATACTTTTCTGGATTCTTTGAAACTGGTGGCGGTAACCTCCATAGGCCAGTTGTTGGGAACTTTCGGCGTGGTAGCCGTATTCGGTGCGCTGCTTTACGCATTGTCAAGAATTACAAGAAGCCTGTATGTAAACACGGTGGGTTCACGGATTGAATTTATTGCCACGGGGTGGCTGGGCATTTTCATTCAGAGGCTGGGCCAGTTTCTGTTCATCAAATTCTTTTTCCATAAAATAACCGAAATGAAATGGTTTGACCCCGATGCTCGTTCCGGCGGTTTCGGCCGGATAGACCATTCCTTCAGCAAACGCAACCTCTATCAAAAAATAGGGAACCTGTTCATCAGCATCTCTCCGCTCATCGTGGGCGTAATCGCGATGTATGCCGCCCTTTATTATCTTCTTCCCGATTCCACCAGGATGTTCGACCTGATTCAAAAGGAAAGCCTTGTACTCGCCAAAGCCTCGGAATCAAGTATCGCTGGCATTTTACAAGCGGTGGGTGTTTCCATTTCCACGACGCTTTCCACCATTTTTTCTTTGGAAAACTTCATTAACTGGAAATTCTACATATTTCTTTACATCTCGCTCTGCATAGCGTCCCACATGGAACTGACCACGTATGAGCTTAAGGGAGCGGTAAGCGGAATCGTAGCCGTCATCATCCTGGTATTCAGCACCAACCTTACGGCGCCCGTCCTGGGAGGTGGCGTGCAGTTTGTCGTAAGCGGGGCCGTCAATTTCATAGTTTCCCTGGCCAACACGCTGGGTTTAAAAGGCTTGAAACCGATGGCAAGCCAGTTCAACGTGGTCGACTATTCGGTCTGGATAAACAGGAACATGGGTTTCCTCATAGCCCTTTCCATTTACGCCACGGCCATATCCTTTGTTCATTACCTCTTTTCCTATATCGGGCTGCTCATCTATTCACTCATCAAGAAGAAAGCGTACATTAATCCCCTGAACGGCAAAATTCTGGCTAAAGTCAATGCGGAAATAGAAACAACCATCGCCTCCAATATAATCCAGACGGGTGACGGGGTCCGGGTGGAAACGACACGGATGAAAGCATACCATTCCACGGTTGACGGGGAAGAAGCTTTTTACGTTAAATTCGATAATCTGAAGATGCCAGGCATCGGCGAAAAAGAAATATACCCCGCATTGGCGCTTTTTCAGGACGAAAAAGAGATCCCCAACACAAAAATCGCATTGGAGCCGGGAAAATGGGAAAACCAGGATTGCTGGTTCTGCTACAGGCATGGTACCCTGACGGAAAACGGTGTAAAAACAGACCAGGCACTGAAAGCAACCCTTTTTATAATGGAAACGGGTTCTGAAGACCCACTCTGCCATACGGATTTCACCTTCAGCCTTGAAGGGCTGGATGAATGGATCAATCCGGGTGGAAGTACCTGATAAATCAAAAAAATCTTCTATATTAATATAACATTTCTTTATTTTTTCCTGTATAAGTTGAAAATTTCTTCTTTAAGAGCCGCCAGACTGAATTTACTATATAAGTAGAGAGAGGAGTTATGTATGAAAGTTATAAAAAATCGTAAAACCGCCGTGTGGAAATACATGGTGGTCTGCCTTTGCCTGATTTGCATTGTTTCCGTCAGTGCGGGTGCCAGGAGGAGAACCACCTCCACATCCACCCCTACGCCCCCTGCAACGACACAGACATCTACACCCACACCCCCAGCTACTTCCCAGACAAACACACCCACACAGCCTGCCACACAGACAAACACACCGACACCTACAACCAATTCCGGCGGGGGCACAGTGACATTTTACATGACGAACGCGAACGGATCGGCCAAATTCGCGCAACAATCATCATTGAGCTGGTCCACGGCCTCCAATTCCAATCCGACCATCACCCTCAACACGGGAACATCGTATCAATCGATCGACGGTTTCGGGTTCACATTGACGGAAGGAAGCGCCGAGGTAATTCAGAATTGTTCACAAAAAAGCACCCTGTTAAATGACCTGTTCAGTACGGGGGGAATCGGCATTTCGGTGCTGAGAATCAGCATAGGCGCGTCGGACCTGAGTTCATCCTGCTACAGCTACGATGAAACCTCGGGCGACACAGCCCTGAACAACTTCAGCTTGAGCGGTCCGGACCTTACGTATCTTGTTCCGGTTTTGAAAAGTATCCTGGCCGTCAATTCCGGCATAAAAATACTGGCCGTACCCTGGTCCGCACCCAGGTGGATGAAAACGAACAATGACTGGGTCGGCGGGAGCCTTAATACATCTTACTACAGCACGTACGCCAATTATTTCAAGAAATACCTCGATGCCATGAAGGCACAGGGAATCAATATATGGGCCATATGCCCCCAGAACGAACCTTTAAACGGAAACAACATGCCCAGCATGACCATGTCGGCCGACCAACAGACCACCTTCATTAACAGCTACCTTGGCCCGACATTGAGAAACGCGGGGTATTCAACGAAAATCATATGTTATGACCACAATTGCGACAACACGTCTTACCCGGTAACGGTATCAAATGGCGCCAGCGCTTATGTGGACGGGGCCGCTTTTCACTTATACGCCGGCTCCATATCCGCCCTGTCAACCTACAGGAATTCCACGGGGAAAAATGTTTATTTCACGGAACAGTATACCGACTCCAATGGCAGCTTTTCCGGCGACTTCCCGTGGCATATGCAGAACGTCATGCTCGGTTCGGTGAATAACTGGGCCAGGGTTGCATTGGAATGGAACCTGGCGGCCAACTCCAGCTGCGGTCCCCACACATCCGGCGGATGTTCCGTCTGTCTTCCCGGCGTCACGGTGAGCAGTTCCAGTTATTCCAAAAACGTTGCCTATTACATAGTGGCCCACATGTCCAAATTCATCCGTCCGGGCGCCGTACGCGTAAACACCACCACAACGGACTCCGGCCTGTTGAACGCCGCGTTCATAAACGGATCAACGGCAACCGTTGTCGTATACAATAACAGCGGCGGATCACGGACATTCAATATTTCCTACGGCGGCAGCAGGGTAACAGCCACCCTGGCGGCCAATTGCGCCGGCACGTTCACGTGGACCACGAGCGGTACCTCCGTTGCCACGTCAACCCCGACCCCGAGCACGGCCGCTTCGGCAACGAGCACTCCCACGCCCGCATCGGGCGGTTCAACCTCCGGCACCATCGCCCTCAGGTCCAGGGCCAACAACCTCTATGTATGCGCGGAAGACGGGGGAGCCAGTTCACTGATTGCAAGAAGCTCATCGGTTGGTACGTGGGAATTATTCAACCTCGTAACGAACAGCGACGGAACCATATCACTTCAGTCGCAGGCAAACAACCTCTATGTCTGTGCGGAAGACGGGGGGGCCAGCGCACTCATCGCAAGAAGCTCATCCATAGGGACGTGGGAGAAATTCACCATTTACACCAATGCAGACGGGACTATAGCTTTACTTTCCATGGCAAACAACCTCTATGTCTGCGCGGAAGACGCGGGAGCCAGCCCCTTGATTGCCCGAAGCTCTTCTGTCAGCGGATGGGAATCGTTCGATATGATAAGTCAATAAGGCGATTCTATAACAAAAGCCCCTATGCTTTATAGTCCGGCCTTGAAATATCAGGCCGGACTTTTTTTTAATTACTGTCTTTTTAGCGGTTTAGGGGTTTCTTGCCGGTCGCACCACTAAGACTGTCCGGCAGGTTACTCCTGCCGGACTATAAATGAGCTACTTCCTTCTATATATTCAGGGACGCATCAACCATTACTGATACACCTCAAATTCATACAGGGAATAGGAATCCCAACCATATGAACCCGCTCCGCTTATCCGTATGTACCGGTATGTGCCGGATATGTCATGGGTTGTATTTTTATAATTGCCGCTTGTATCCAGGCCGGTGACGAGACTCGTCCAGGCAACGGTATTATTACTTCCTTCAATACTGAATGCAGGACAACCCGCTTCCCATTTAAGAGCTACCCTGGCGACGGCCAATGAACTCCCCAGATCGGCATAAATCCAACCTGAATACTCATCGTCTTCGCTGGGCTGCCAGTAAGTGCTGGTTTTACCGTCATATGCATAACTCCTGGGAAATGACGCGAGCTCGGCTGAAACGGTAACGGATACAAAGGGTATCTGTGCCGATGCGTTTACCTTCGCTACGCGGAAACCGAAATTGGTGGTTTCATCGATAGGTGCGTCATAGTTGCGGAATCCGGCATATATATTGCTTACAGTCGTCCATCCGCCGCCCGGGCCACAGCGATACGTGCCGGAGGCGGGACCCCTGTAATCCGTCTGCGGAGTTGCCGGATACGTTGTGGACCACCAGTCCCAGCACCATTCCCAGACATTACCATTCACGTCCCACAGCGATAATGCGCTGCCGTTCGTGGTTGTTCCCACATTATGTGTCTTTTCCCCGGAATTCACATTATACCATGCGACCTTCTGCGTCTCGACGGTATCGGTGTAATCGGCGGCGGCGCCGCTGGCGTAATTCCAGGGCGAAGCGCCTTTGTTGGTCGCCGCAAAATGCCATTCTCCCTCGGTCGGAAGACGGTAACCGTCCGCGGCCCAGTTGCAAACCACGTTATCGCAGGCTGCCGCATTCGTGTCCCGGGAGTCCTTTATGACGGCGGAATTGTACGTGTAACAGGGAGTCAATCCGGCAAGATCACTGTACGCGTTCAGCCAGACGATTGCGTCATGCCAGTTGACCATGGCTACCGGTTCATACCTGGCGCTCGTGGGCGTCGCTCCGGCGGTGCCGTCATTGCCTTCGGCGCCGGCATTGGCAAAAGAATAGCCGTTATAGCCGGCCCAGTTGCGTACCGCATACCAGAGATCATAGGTTACCTCGTATTTTCCCAGGGCGAAGGTCGAAACGGTATGGTCGAAACTGATGGTACCGTTTGTCTGCGTATAAGTTCCGCCGGTAATTAATACAAGTTCTCTCTTAAGGAGAGAAGTGATCGGATTCGGCCCAATGGTTACAGTGACAATATAATTCTGTGTCGAACTGTCCGCGGCCGTGACCGTGTATGTTACCGGATTTGTAAAGTTGTTCGCCGTGGTGCCGCTCACCTGGACGGTTGAACCGACTTTCACGCTTGCCCCCGTTGTGGTGAATGTCGCGACAAGAGCCGTTACAATGGTCCGGTAAGGCACCGTCACCGCTATGGTTTTCAGCGTTTCATTAATGGTCCCGGTTGCCGAGTAAGCTGGAAAACCGAACGCGGTAATCGCCTTGGCCGGGTTCAATGCTATCGTGACAGTGACCGTGTAATCCTGCGTTGAGCTGTCCGCCGCGGTCACGGTATAGGTCACCGGATTTGTAAAGTTATTCGCCGTGGTGCCGCTCACCTGTGTGGTCGACCCGACCTTCACGCTCGCGCCGGTCGTGGTGAATGTCGCGACAAGGGCCGTCACATTGGTTCCGTAAGGCACCGTCACGGCAATCGTCTTGGCGCCTTCATTAATGACACCGGTGGCTGCCGGACTGGCAAAGCTGAACGCGGTTATTGCCTTGGCCGTATTCAATGCCACGGTAACGGTGACCGTGTAATCCAGCGTGGTAGCGTCTACCGCAGTCACCGTATAGGTGACCGGGTTCGTAAAGTCGTTCGGCGTGGTGCCGCTTTCCTGCGCGGTCAAACCGACCGTCACATCAGCCCCGGTGGTCGTGAATTCGGCTACAAGCGCCGTGACAACCGTTCCGTAAGGCACCGTCACGGCAATCGTTTTGGCCTCTTCATCGATGACGCCGGTCGCGGCCGGATTAGTGACCGCGAACGCCGTGATCGCCTTCTCCGAACTCAATGGGGCGGTCGGCGGTTCGCATCCTGCAATGAGAAGCGCCGTAAACGCCAAAATGCAGATTGTGCTTATAAGCGATAAAATAGTTTCTTTCAACTTCAACCTCCTTCTTGAAAGCAAAAACCCGGACAAAAGTCATGCCGTGCGGCATTGCGCTCCGGTATAATTTACCCATTGTAAAACTAATGGCATTGAATTGAGTATGTTAGTGGAACTTATACTAAAAACGACTAGGATAAGTACTAATACCGGACAGGGTCATTCCAGCTCGGACAGGCCCTGTTTGATGGCGAATTTGATGAGTTCCGCCGTTGTTTGCAGCTGCAATTTTTTCATGATTTGCGACCGTATCAGGTCGATGCTCTTTTTGCTCAGGCCGAGGTCGGCCGCGATTTCCCTGTTCGTCCTGCCCCTGCAGATATTCCGTATAATGTATGTTTCACGTTCGACGAGCGCGGGGTCCGGTCCCGATGGCGGATAATGGTCATCCATGACAACGTCAAAAAGTTCGGGGGAGAGGTATTTTTCCCCCGAGTAAACACGTTTGACCGCGGTCACCAGTTCGGTGGCGCTCGCGTTTTTCAGGATGTATCCCGAGACCCCGAGTTTAAGCATCTTATCCACAAAATGCCGTTCATCATGAATGGAGTCAACCAGGATTTTCGGCTGGAAATCCGTGTACCGTAAAAGTTCCGCCACCCTGACCCCGTCCGTGTGCGGCATGGAAATGTCCAGAATAATGACATCGGGTTTCAAGGTGGCGGCCAGGTCGATCAATTCCAGGCCGTTTTCCGCTTCCCCCGCGATTTCGATATCCGGTTCCTTTTCCAGGATGGCCCGGATTCCGTTACGGACGATTTCATGGTCGTCCGCGATGATTAACTTGATGCCCATGGATTGCTCCTCACCAGGTTTTCCAGTTATATAACAAGCGTTTTTCAGGTGACCCTGATGCATCCGGTTGGTTCGTTTTCATGCCTTACGGCATTGCCCTCCGGGATCATTGACCCTTTTTAAAACTAATGTCTTTAGATTAAGGATGTTAGTGGAACTTATACTAAAAACGACTAGGATAAGTACTAATGCCGGACAGGGTTATTCCAGCTCGGATATACCCTGTTTGATGGCGAATTTGATGAGTTCCGCCGTTGTTTGCAGCTGTAATTTTTTCATGATTTGCGACCGAATCAGGTCTATACTCTTTTTGCTCAGGTTGAGGTCAAACGCTATTTCCTTGCTCATTTTTCCTTCACATATTTTCCTGATAATGACCGTTTCGCGTTCGGTCAGGGCAATCCGGGAAAGATCATGCTCAGCCTGAGACCGGTAATTATCGATGACACCGTCAAGGAGTTCCGGGGAGAGGTATTTTTTCCCCGATTTAACGCGTTTGATCGCGCTCACCAGCTCGGTGGCGCTCGCGTTTTTCAGAACATATCCCGAAACCCCGAGTTTAAGCATCTTGTCCACAAAATGCCGTTCATTGTGCATGGAAACTACCAGTATTTTCGGCCGGTAATCGGCATCACGAAAAATTTCGGCAGCGCCGACCCCGTCTGTCTGCGGCATGGAAATGTCCATCAGGACGATATCGGGCTTCAGGGCGGCGGCCTTGTCAAGAAGTTCACGGCCGTTCTCCGCTTCTCCCGCCACTTCAATATCCGGTTCCTTTTCCAGGATTGCCCGGATTCCGTCCCGTACAATTTTATGGTCGTCGGCAATCATTACTTTTATAGCCATATCTCACTCCTCACGTAGTTTCAGCTTTATACAAAAAGCTCCCTTTTCGCCGTCCAGGGCCAGCCGGGCGCCTATCAGCGCCAGGTTTTCCCTGAGAATAAAAAGACCGAAACTTTTTTTCCTGTCGATCTTCCCGCTGATTTCATCCGTCCTGGCAAGCAGCTCATCGGATGACACGTCGATATCCAGCCGGTGATCATTGAGAACAATCGATATTCGTATATTCCCGGATGTGCCGTGTTTGATGAAATTCATGAGAAGTTCCCGGATTGACCGGAAAAGAATGCGCTGTGTCTGCCGTGGAAGCTTAAGCCGGTCTATCCGCGTGTCCAATTTAACGGGGACCCGGTATTTGCCCTCGAAAACCCTGCAAAGTCTCCCCGTAAGCTCGATAAATTCAATCTCATCGATATACGGCGGATACAGCAGGAAAGAAAGATTCCGTACCGAGGCAATCGAATCGTCCAGCAGCTCGGTGACAATCTCCCGTTTTTCACGGAATTCACCGGTATCCAGGGAAAGGTCAAGCGATTTGACATGCATGGAGGATACGGCAAGGTATTGTCCGATCGTATCATGGAGGTCTTTGGAAATTTTTTTCTGCTCCCGGTTATCCTTGCTCAAAAGCTTTTTGCTCATCCGGCGGAGCAGCCTGTTGGCCTTGTTTTTCCAGGTGATTTTCTTTTCCAGTTCCCGGTTGGTGACCTTGAGCTCACCGGCGAGTTTTTCATTACGCCGGTAGGTCAACTGGTGTTTCAAAGCGAAAATAAACGCCTGGCAGAAAATATAAAATACAAGCCCGTACTGGGACATATATGTGGTACTCGGCAGGAGCACCAGTGAAAAGAGCATGTCGTGCAGGACGGTCAGCAGAAGGAAAAGCGACCCGAGCAGGTAAAGCAGGCTGAATTGTGTTTTCCTGATCACGCCCCTGACGCAAACAACGATCATTCCGATCAGCAATGCGGATGTGGGGATGTTGTTCAGCATAACGAAAACGTAAGCCTCGTATATGGGGAACACCGCAATCAGAACGCACAATGCGGACATCGTGGAAACAATGGGGATATTAAGGTACCGGTTTTTCAGCCTGTACAAATGCGAAAACATCAGGGTGAAAAATATGATTCCCAGCATCGTGGAAATGCTGAAAACCTTCCTGAAAAGCCCGAAATTGGAGTAAAACAGGGGGATGAAATCGCACAGCAGCTGTTCGCCTGACAGGAGTATCCTGATCAACAGGAAAACGTTCATCAATACAAAATAGATATATTCCGGCATGGAGCGGTTGGTGATATAGAGAAAAAAATACGACACGATGATGTAAAGCAATATGCCGGATATCAGGATGTCAAGAATGTAATTTCTGGATGTTGCGGCGGCTATTTCGTCATAATACCCGAACTGGACCGGCTCCCAGAAACCGGCCAATTGATGGTAAAAATTGGCTACGTGCACGACGATCTCGGCCGTTCCCTTATCAGCGTCAAAGGCAACGGTTCGTTCCCGGAAAAGGGGTACCGTGGATTGTCCGTCTATTCCGGGATTTCCGTTTGACGCAATTTCCTTTCCATTGACAAACAACCGGTAGCTGGTCGCGAAACTGGTTATCCGCAACCCATACTGTTTCATGTCATCGGCGTTTTTCAGAACAAGCCGGTAACTCCCGTACCCCCTGGAGGGCAGCGTTTTTCCTTCCCATGTATAGCCGGTCCAGCTGGACGGTACGCTGACAAGGAGTTTGCCGCCCTCATCCGGCAGGGAGCCGGGAGTAATGAAGGCTGACCAGTAAAACTCCCAGATGCCGTTCAATAATACGTTTTTTCCGTTCCACGAAAAAAGATCAAATACCGCATCGCGGCCTTGCGGACGGACTTCGCCGAAGGCACCGGAAAAAAACAATATGAACAGGGATGATAAGACGAGGAAACCCGCGATCATCAATACCTTCATAAAGGGATGTATGCTCAATTTCATCCTTTCATGAACTCCTCCCTGAATGTCCGTCGGGACATCCGGTCTGTTCAATTAAAATGATAACTAAACTTATAACCTTTCCCGTGCAAAAATCACTGTTTTTCACCACTTTCGCTAATTTTAAAACATAAGGACATATCGCGCCACAAAATTTTACCCGGGAATCTTCTAAATTTCGATAATATAACCCAATAATGCGGAAAAAAAATTTCAGACTGTTTGGGTCAGAACCGGAATTCCTCACGAGAAGGCGCACCTTCCCGCAGATTCTGCAATGGCGGCAATGTCTCTGAGATCATAGGGGCTGCGACAGGTATGTTGGAAATGGGTTTTTCAACAAGGTTCGTGACAGTAGTAAATGCCCACCTACAGCTTTACGGTGATATGAAACAAATCCAGAATCTTGACCACCACGAAGCAAAAGGCTTCAATCGCAAAGGCACCCGCCAGAATCGGCAGCCATCCGGACTCCTCCGGCAAAAGCAGATAGAGGACCTTGGCGGCAACGCCCGCAAGCATAAAGGCCAGCAGGGCATTTTTCCCCAACACGTCAAGGACGGGAATTTTTTTACACCCCAGCTTTTCCTCTATCAGGCGGAAAACCGAGAGGAACAGGCAGCCCAGGCCGAGACCGAAAAACAGGTAGGTAACGGAACCCAGCTCACGGTTGGGCGGTATGAACGGTGAAAGGGCCATCGCCGCTGCCAGGAAAAGGCCGCTTAGCACAGGTGCGACGGTAAGCGTTTTTCCATCCCGGATCCATTTTGAAAGGCCGGAGCCGAATACGGCAAGGCAGGATAGAGCGAGGCTCTGGACAAACGAGCGCAGGAATACACCCTCCCCTCCGCTGCCGGAAAATACGATAGGCCTCAATAACCAGCCGAAAGCAACCTGATAGACGGCCATCATTCCCAGGGACAAAGCCATGCGTCGAATATGCGATTTTACAAAAAGGAAAGGAAACATGACGGCCCCGGCCACCGCCAGGGACTGGAAGATTACCCATTCAATTTTTTTATCGGTCAGCCACAGCACTGCCGTACCGGCCATACCGAAAAGGAATAGAAGGCCGTACCGGATAAAATAATGTACCACCGTTTTCGCTATACCCCTTGTTTTCCTTCTTTTCCGGAATGAAAGATCGCCCGAAAGTCCCATAATAAAAACGAACATGGGTGCTATCATATCCACATAGGTGAAACCGTCACCGACGGCATGCTTGGACCATGACGGAACCACGGCGAACGGCGCCAGGAAGTTCACCAGCACCATCAGAAGCACGGTGAAACCCCTTGTCGAATCGAGGAATGGCAAGCGTTCAGGGTGATCCTGGTATGATATATCCTTATGGTTTACTGACATTCTTTCGTAAGGTCCCGGGTCTCCCTGCCGGTCAGAACTTTTTGCCTGTACTCGGTGGGAAGAAGGTTGGTATATTTCTTGACGATCTTGCCGAAATAGTTCGCGTCCTTGTAACCGACCATGGCGGCGATTTCCTTTACCGTCAGCTGCGGATTGGACAGGAGTTTAAGGGCTTTTTCAACCCGCAAAGAAGTGAGGTATTCCAGAAACCCCGTACCTGTCTTTGCTTTGAAAAAATTGGAAAAATAGACGGGATTCATGAACACGTTCTCCGCCAGTTCATCCAATGATATGTCGTTGTTGTAATTCGCCTCAATGTAATGAAGGGCTTTCTGTATCCGTATATCCTCCCCGGCATCCGGGGATATTGTACTCTCGTTTCCCGTCAGTATATCCTGCATTTTTTTAACCTCCCTGCGGAGGGACTGGTTGATTTTTGCCATGTCATTATTCTTCCCTTCGGCAAGCCGGTGAAGGTTATTGGTCAAAGTTTTTATCCTGTCCAGAAGAATCGTATTCCTCAATACCGTACTTAACTGGGTTCTTATGTCTTCCGAAAAACTATGGGAAAAATTCTTCAATCCGATAACGAAAAATCCGATTTGATCATTGCCCAGAAACAGGGCTTCCACCACGAAAATGAATTCACCGCAATGAGGCAGTATGCCTTTGGGGAAAATGTCATTGAACGGCAGGTTTTTACTCTCCTTCATGCTGATAATGCATTTGTCATCCTGGCAACCCAGAACTATACGCCCTGACAGGATCTCTTTTTCGGGGCCGGCATCCTCCTGCTGGTCATAGAGTACCAGAAAAAAACTCTTGAAATTAAGCGGGGGAATCCCCATCTGCATAATATGAACCTGCTGTTCAATATCCCTCGCCATGCCCAGAGTGCCGAAAAACGCGTTCAGCCGTGTGACCATGCTGTGCTGCACCACGTAATCGGTAATCTGGGTTTCCGTGGATTGATAACTCGTTTTACTTATGGCCTGAAAAAAAACATCCTCGGCAAAAAGAAGATTCCTGTAATCCGTGATGCATTTCAACATGTGTTTTCGCAGCCGTGTCAGAAGCGAAGCGAAAATGAAAGGCGTATAGCCTTCTTCCAATAATTGTCTTGAAATTTCCTCCCATACACGGAGAAAATTTTCACTCTTCCGTTCCTTGACGGCCAGGCTGAAAGAATTCAGAATCAGGTCGATGTTCCTGAAAAAAGGCGCCTTGCGGACGGGATTGAGTTCCAGAAGGGTGTTTATCAAATCCGCCTGGATCATTTCCCTGTTCCTTGAAAAAACCACATCAAAAGGTTCCCTGACATCAACGGGGTCCGCGATGGGCGCCTCCTCCGTTGTACAGTCATGGAGATGGCAGCCGCAGGACTCCCTCACCACGAGCTGGGTCGGAAGCGTCCTGATCGGGACAGAGGAATCCGCCCCGCGGATAATATCGTATAATATGCCTGCGGACGCCTTCCCCAGATCGTATATGGGCTGGCTTATCGTCGTCAATGCCGGAAAGGAAAAACGGCTTTCCGATATGTCGTCGAACCCGACAACAGCCACATCCTCGGGAATCCGGATGCCCCTCATCTGTAATGCCTTCATGGCGCCCAGGGCGGTATGGTCATTCGGCGCAATGATGGCCTCGAATTCGGCTTTATTCCTGTCAAGAAGCTGTTCAACGGCCCAGATGCCGGAAGTAATGCCGAAGGGAGCCTCTATGATCGCATCGGTATTGACGGGGATATTGTGTTTTCTCAGTGACATGATGCAGGTCTGGAATCTCTCCTCGGCATCGGGAATGCCCTTGGGGCCGCGGATGATGGCGAACCGGCTTATCCGGTGATGATCGATCAAATGCGTGAGCAGTTCATTCATACCCGACTCGTTATCTATCAGGACGGCCGGTAAACCTTCAATCCATTCACTGACGGTCACCACTGGCAGGCCGTGGAATCCGCGGCAGAATTTCCCGAATTCTTCCGGACTTACATACTGGCCTATCAATGACGAAAGGACAATAATGCCGTCAACCGTCTTGTCATCCGGTAACCTGAAAAGAATATTCCGGTTTCTTTCCCAGCTATAGGGTGATTCCAGGTTACCACCGACAAGGCAGATGACGTTGATTCCTTTTTCTTTGACAAAATCGGTAATCCCGTTTAATGCCTTGTTATTGAATTCAAGGTCCAGGTAATCGGCAAGCACGGCAAAGACCGGTCTTTTATTCAAACCATCTTTCATCAAGGAAACCCCGCACACAGCGTATCCCATTGCATGCAAATAATCAACCGGTCCCGCATTACCCGGAGCAATTCTCAATATTAATTGAGAATTGCCGAATTACCTGATTTGACCCCGGTCCAGGCGGAGGACCCGTGTGATACACGGCGGCATTTCATCGGGCCGGTGGGTTACGTAGATGAGGGTCAGGGGATAATAACTGCACAACCGGTCTATAAGGGATACGAAAGAACCTCTGTGTGCCGGATCCAGGCCCTGGCACGGTTCATCCAGTACAAGCAGTACCGGCATTTTAACAAGGGCGCGTGCGAGTAATACAAGACGCTGCTCCCCGGCGGACAGCTCATTGAACAGCTTCATGGACAGACCGGGAATACCAAAGCATTCCATCCACATTGTGACGGCGGCGTTTTGATCCTTTGAGCATTCGCGGAACAAACCGACCGAATCGAAAAAACCCGAACCCACCACATCCCGGCACAGGGCCTGTTTCCGGTAATAGAACTGCAATTCCGGAGATACATGACCGATAAAGCGCTTGATTTCCCAGATGGCTTCACCCGATCCGCGCTTTTTTCCGAACAGGCGGATGTCGTTTGCATAGGCCTGGGGATTATCCGCCAGGACCAGGCTTAACAGGGTGGATTTACCGGCGCCGTTGGGGCCCAGTACGGCCCAATGCTCTCCCCTCTTCACTTTCCAGGTGATGTTATCCAGGACCTTTATCCCGCCATATGTGATGGAAACATTTCGCAGGTCAACCAGGGCTTCCGGACCCTTGTATTCCGGTTCCCGCATGGAATCAAGCTTCAATTCGTTGTATGACTGATTGTTATGCGATTCCCCGGAAAACAGTGCGCCGGCGGACGCGGGAGTGAGCATGTCCGCTGCCGGCCCGCCGGCCCTGATTCGGCACTCGTCCACGTAAAGGACGTGTGTGGTCCCCTGTGGAATTTCTTCGGGCCGCCTGACAATCAACATCAGATGTACTTTACCTGACATCATTAATCCGTCAAGTGTTCTCATGAACGATTCCCGGGATCCAATATCCAGGCCGCAGAAAGGATCATCCAGAACAAGCAGTTTTGGTTCACGCATCAGGGCCCGGGCTATCAATGTTTTTTTGAGTTCCCCGTGTGAAAGGCTCATGACCCTGCGTTCAAGCAGTTCCCCGATACCAAGAAGCCGGACGGCATAATCACGCCTTTCCGTATAAACCTCTTCATCAACACGCAACGGCCCGGTCTGGTAGTCGGAAAGACGTTCAATACCGGAACCGCTCAACAATGTCCTGACGGCCGGGGAAGAGTCTCCTTCAAAACTCTGCCACCTCGCCTGGTGATAATTTGAATAACGTCCCAAAACGTTCCGGAGGGTTTCCTGTGAAAGCACGATAACCTCGCCCGGGTCGGGGGAGGGCTTGTATTCTGAACCGTGGTTTCCATTGAAGTGGTACTTTATACAGCCGCCGATAACAGGTAAATACCCCGCAATGGACCTGGCAAAAAGGGATTTCCCGCTCCCATTGGGGCCGGTCACGGCCCAGTGCTCTCCGTAATTCATCCGCCAGTCGGTATTCTCAAAAACAATACCCTCCCTGGTCCTGAACGTCACGTTCTCGAGGACGATAAGGGGACTGCCTTCTTTATTCCTGGACAGTGACACGCACCCCCTCCGAATGGCTTGTAAACTCCGGCGCATACATGCATTGGATCGTGGTGATCCCATTGGAGAAATCCCCCGACTGTGACGCAAACAGGGAATATTCAAAAACATAAGTCCCTTTTGGCAGGTAGTCAAAAAAGAAATTCGTCGAGGCGTCCCGCGTGCTTTCGTAATACCCCAGTCCGTCCTGGTATTTATAACGTGAAAGAACGTTCACCGGTTCAAAACAGGAAGCCCGCATGTCCTTCATGTGCACGTATTCCATGTCCCTGTCAACTCGCAGCTCGATCCTGACACGGATCTTGTCTCCCGGCTTCAGTTTCGTGTTTTCCTCCACGGGCGATAAAACGGGCCCCGTCTTGCTGTCCTTAACCAGAAACAGTTTTTTGTTCAGCTTGAGGGGTGTTTCATGCGGGGTAATCCTGTCCAGGTTTTCAAAGTACTGCCAGTACACCCCTCCCCACGCGATACCGGTATCCATTTTTTTTACAATGATTTTTCCCATCCCGGGATATATTTTGTCCCCTTCCCAGGACGTCTTGAAATAACCGGTCCCGGCCTCTGTTTTTATTTCCTTTGACTTCAAAGGGTCAATCCTCTCCTTGCCTAGCGTGATTTCCACCCTGCCTTCACTTTCCATCCAGTCGCCGCCCGAATACACGAGTGCGTATACCGCCTCGCTTGTCGCCTTGGTCGTTTCCCAGTTCTGCGTCTGTTTCTGTTTTAGCAGCCAGGTCTTTAACAGGTCCACCGATTTCCGGTCATTCGCAACCTCGGTGAACACTTCGCACATGAGGGCCTGGGTTTCAATGGGGAGTTCATACCAGAACCAGCCCCACGACTGTTTCCAGTACATGCCCATTTCATCCGAATAAAGGGCGTATTCCCTGAGTGACTTGATGATCTGTCCGGGAACATCAGCCTTTAAAAAATTTTTCATACCGAATTCGGTAAATATTTTTTGAAATTCCTTGGGGGTTTCCTCGCTAAAACGGTTGAGAGAAAGGGCGATCAGTCCGGAAAAATACCGGCTCTGTATATAGTCGGTCCAGTACGTTTTCATCTGCCACTTGAAGTACTCAAAGCCTTCACGGCAATCACTTAACACGGGAATGTCGGTAAAAAAACTCCTGGCATAAAAATACAGGATTTCGTCATAGCCCGTATGGTTCTTGGAGAGGTCCCAGCCATCGCTTTTTCTCCTGCTTTTCAACAGGAGGTAGCTGTCCTTCATCTTCATGTCCAGGTAAGGCAATGCCTTTGCGATCATTTTTTTCAGCCTGTCTTCCGTTTCCAGAACACCCATTTTCTTCAAATGCCCGATCCCGGCAACAATATAACAGGTGATATACTCGCTGTCCGGCATGCCCTTGAACCACGGCCACCCGCCGTTTGGATACTGCGCCTCTTCGAGTTTCTTGAGCGCGCCGTCCTTTTCAACGGCCATCTTGTCAAGATCGAACAAGAGGGCCACCTGCCTCTTCCGTTCCGACTCGTCCGTGGCGTCCAGGACCCATGGCGTCTCTTCCAGGACAAGCGATTTCAGTTCGGTGTTTTTTTCGAGGTTGGATAAAAAGGCCTGAGGTTCGTACTTCCGCCATGTATCGAAGACCTTTTTTATTTTCGGCTTTTTATTGACTATGTAGGAAGAAAGACTGTTCGCGTAATACCTGTTGAACACCTGCTCCGTGCACTCGTACGGGTACTCCATCATGTAAGGCAGGGCCTGGATGGCATACCAGACGGGATTTGTCGTGAACTCGAGGGTAAGCTTGCGGTTTTTGAGCGTCGTGGACTTGTTGGTCAGCAGCTTGGTGAACTCAAAACTTTTTTCTTCGTTCGAATTCACATAAAGGGGCATCGATTCCGTTACAAGCATCCTGTTGTTGAGCACCGGCACCGCCTGCTCCTCACCGTCAGAGAAATCCCCTGATTTTGCCGCAATCCTGTATGTTATGGCCTGGACGGAATCGGGTATGCTGAACCGCCATTTAACGGATGTATTCCCGCCCTTCCTGACGTCAAATTTCCGGACAACATCATCTTTATCGATTATATCCACCGGCTTCATCGTGAATGCATCAAACAGCTCCAGCCCGGCATTGCCCTGCAGATCCTTTTCCGAAAGGTTGGAAATTTTGGCGGTAAAAGTGATCGTATCGCCTTCCCTGAAGAACCTGGGCGGATTGGGCACAACCATCAGTTCCTTTTGCGTAACCAGTTCGTTTTGAATCATCCCGTACTTCAAATCTTTGGTATGGGCAAATCCGAGCATTTTCCACCGGGTCAATGCCTCGGGAACGGTAAAAGAAACAATAATTTCACCGGCCGCATTGGTAAGCAACTCGGGGTAGAAAAAAGCGGTCTCCGAAAAATTTTTACGTATCTTTACGTCGGATAAATCCGCTTCGCCGTTCTTGTCCTTTCCGGTGACAGCCGTGCTGGTGTCAGCCTGCTTCTCTTTCCCCGTATCGTCAAAGCTCTCGGCAACGGGTGAAGGGGCTTCCTCTTCACTCTCCTTTTTCGCCGTTTCAACCATCATATCCTCATCCGCCGCTCCCTTTTCAAACAGCATTCCCGAC
>JAFGKU010000002.1 GCA_016928415.1 Spirochaetales bacterium | reverse complement strand
CCGTACTGAGCCCTGTAAATATCAGGAATAACAAGGCACATAAAAAGATCATGTTTTTTTTCACAATTTTCTCCCCTTCTTTTATTTTTTTGATTCATATTTAAAACGGACCAGTCCTGCCCGTGTTGTTTGATAAATTTACATTTATGGAAATATAAAATGTTTGGAATATAAATTTTCTCTATATAAATGACTTATGAAAATTCAGGTGATGTGTATGCAATTAGAGAGCGGGATTAAGACAATAAAAAATATTGATGCTGAATAATATACTTTTTATCTTTTACATTTTAAAATGAGGCGTAATTATTTCAAAGATCTTAACCCCTATGCAGATTTAATCATATATACTTAGGTGCATATTAAACCCCGACAGGTAATTTGTCAAGAATTAATAAAAAATTGTAAACTCCTGAAAAATATCAAAAAGAAACGAAATCCGTATGTACTGCCACGAAGCTTTCTAGTTTTCATAATTTACCGGTATTTGTAAATCCGTGGCAAAGCATGAATATTCTCCCGTTTTTTTTATTATTATTGACACATTCCCTCATAGTAACGTAAAATTACACGAAAGGCACAATTGAAAACCGAAGGAATTCGTGTGTCTTTAAGGCAATTAAGTTATTGCCTGAATTATTAATTATTATAGGATAGGGATATGGGAATTATCGAAAATTATAATTTTGACATTCTGGAAAACGAGGCTATCAATCTCGTCAAAGAAAATTTGGAAAAAGAATTGGAGGAAAATCCCGATATCTGCCGGTGCAACGATTGCGTACTTGATATGGCTGCCCTGGCCCTGAACAGCATCAAGCCTTATTACAGGGTTTCACTACTCGGGAAACTGTACGCCAACTCCATTTCCGATACCCAATATGCCAAGGAAGTGGAAAAAGCCGTTAAATCTGCCGTGGCTAAAATCCAGAAAAATCCTTCCCACGATTAAGGGGCCATCTTCATTCAACGAAACAGATTCCCCCTGTTCAACCTGAGTCCGGGATCAAAAATTTTCTTCAAGGCTAACATGGAAGCCACGTTTTCCTCTCCGTACATCCGGTAAAGAAAATCTTTTTTTATCTTGCCTATCCCGTGTTCCGCCGACACGGTACCACCGCATTCAATCGTTTTATCGACCCACTTCCCGTACAGCAGCCTCCCTTTCTCGTATTCCCCTGTGTCTGCCGGAAGGATGTTCACATGAAGGTGATTATCGCCTATATGGCCGAAAATAACATGCTTTAACCCGCTTCGGGACAGATCCCGGACGTAAAGGCCGTACATCTCCTTTAAATGGCGGGAAGGGACGGCAAGATCGGTGCCCAGTTTCGTGAGGGAGGGATTTTTCTTTTTTAACAAGTCGATGCTCAGGTTGACCGCTTCAGGCACGGCATGCCTGAAATCGATTATACGAGTGAGTTCCTGCGGATTGGTTGCAAGCCAGCAATCATCCGCATTACCCCCGAGACCTTCAAAAATGTCCGTTATATATACCACCCGCCCGGAAACCTCATCCTCCGAATCCCCGTGAAACTCGAGGTAACAGGCGGCCTGCATGGCCTCGTCGACCGCCGGGACGGAAGAAAAAGTGTTCATTGATTTTTTAATCTCCATCAACAACCGAAGGGACCCCGGGTCGAAAAATTCCATGGCCTGCGGTTTAAGCGCGTATTCTCTTGCTTGAATGATAAAATCAAGGGCCTTGTCCGGCTCCCTGAAAAAATACAAACCGCCCCAAATAACCCCGGGGAGGGGAATCAACTTCAATTCCAATGAAGTAATAATGCCGAGTGTGCCTTCGGATCCTATGAACAGGTCCAGTAAATCCATGCCCGGCTTTATGAAATAACCGGCCGCATTTTTTACATCGGGGCTGCTATACCGGGGAAGCTCTCCTGAAATTTCCCTCCCCCCCTCCGTCACAAGGGAAAAACGGGTACCACTCGCCTTTTGAACACTCCTTTTTAGAATGAGGAGGGAACCGTCTGCAAGGAGAAGACGCAGGCCGTAAATGTAGTTCCGCACCGAACCGTAATGAAACGACCTGGCGCCCGAAGCATTGCAGGCTGCCATTCCTCCCAGGGAAGCCCCTGTCTCCGTGGGGTCCGGCGGGAAAAAATGTTCGGGCTGCGATTTAAACAGGCCAGCGGAAGGACCAGTAACCGGTATGTCTCCGGCAGACACCCTGTCACGAAGTTCTTTCAAAGTCAAGCCCGGTTCCACCGTGATATAAAAGCAATTTTCCTCTTTATTGAACCGCAAACCAGTGATATTTTTCATCCCGCTTAAATTCATGGCATGACCGGATAAGGGGACGGCCCCCCCTGTTATCCCGGTGCGGGCACCCTGTATTGTCAGGATTTGTTCCGGTCCCAGTTCGGATAAAACAGCCTGGATATCTCCTTCAGAGCGGGGGAAGGATATGGATTCAGCCGTACCGGTAAAACGCGATTCATCCTTTAAGTATTCCTCATATCCCTCTGTTGTTTTAAAGTGGTTCATAGGAATTTGCTGACCCTGTTGGCGCAAAAATCCCTTACCTCACGCAGTAATTCCAGGATTTCCTTCTGCACCTTCAGCTCGTTTTCATAGTAAAGGATGGAAACGGTAACCTTGTCCAGCTTTTCATGTTTATGTATATATTCCTCCCTGAGTTTTACCTCTTCCTCGCACTTGTTTCCCAAATCACGGAGATACTCGATGTTGTCTATATTGTTCCTTACATCCTTTTCCGCCTCTTCCGCGTTTTTATACTTTGTATAAAATATCTCATCCTCTATTTCCAGGGCATCCAGTTCGGGAACAGTTCGAAGAAATTCTTCAATACCGGCGTTTTCCCCGCTGCCTGCCTCGTCCCCGAGCTTTTTTTTCAGGCGCTTTATGACCAGTATATTTTCCTTGACGCGGTTATTCATCAATACCGACTCGATTCGCTCCTTTGTCAAAGCGGCCTCCCCCTTGAAAAGGTTCAGGCTTTCCTCGCCCATTCCCCGCTCAGGGACATCTTCTTCCACATCAGACAGAAACGGCAGCTCCAGGTCGGTAAGGCTTCTGGCAATTTCATTGTTTTGCTCCAACGCCCATTTCTTTAATTCCTTGAACAGCGTATCGATTCTGTTCAACGGCGCCGCCTGCTCCCTGATTTCACGGCTGATCCGGCTAAGACGTTTCTCATTTTTAGGCCCGCGCTCGCGATATTCCGCTTTCAGTGACAGAAGAATATCCCTCCGCAAAAAGTACTCCTCGCGCCCTTTCTTTATCATGTCTTTAAGTATTTCCGTGTTCACCGGTTCTTCAATCATACCCCGGAAGTCTTCAATGCTTTTTTGTGAGAAAAAATCATCCATACACAGCAGGGCGATTTTTCTGCGGATATAGACCATCAGCCTGTTAATCCTCTCTATATGCGCCCTCTGGTACAGGCACTTGAGCTGCCTGTCGTTGATGGTCACGAAGGTCCTTATTCGATGGGCTTTTACAGATTCGAGGAAATCGAGGTAACAGTTGATATTATCCTCAGGCTTGGTGTAAAGCAGTTTCCCCTGTTCATCCAGTATGACGATAGTGAAGCATTGGGCATATTTATCCATGGTAACGGTATATTTCCCGATTTTCATTTCTTTGATTTCTTCCCTGGAGATGACAAGCCGTTTAAAAAAATTCAACCTGATTTCCCGTTCAATTTCGCCTATTAGAAGAAGAGTTTTGAATTGTTCAAGAACAGCCTCTCTTCCTTTCGGGAACTGCATGTAAATATCATACAAATTTTCATGGGTAAAACAACTGAGCATCGTCTTTAAAAAGATACCATCCGTATTTTTCAGGGAGGTAAAATACTCCTTCCAGAAATCCAGGACAAGACGGTAGTTGAGAATGATGTAAAAAGAATTAAGAAAGTTGACTATGTCGACCGTCAGTTTCGAAGGTTTACCCGTACTCACCTTTTCATCAAGAAAAGCCAGCAAGGCCTGTGATAAAAGTTTTTCACGCTTGACCATATCGATGATATCCGGGAAAACTTTTTTAAGGTCGAAACAGGCATTCTCCGAAATCATCTTGATATTGTCCCGGAACTGCTTCTTATACTGCCTCAACTTGGCGTCTACGGACTTTTTTTCGTTTTCAAAAACATCCGTTATATCCTTGAGAACATAGGTTTCCTTCAGCTTGTCAATCGTTCCGCTTAAAAATTTCTTTTCGATGGGGAACTGCATGGTCTTTATATGGTTGAGAGCCTGGCTGATGAAAGCCTTCACATCCTGGTCTTCGAATCCGGTCATCGCCTTGTACAATAATTTGTATTTATCGGTAAAATCCAGTTTTTGATCATACAGGAGTGCGACGAGGCTTTCATAATCCCCGGGAACGGATATGGAAAGGGAATTCTCCTTCAAATTTCCCTTAACGGCGTTCAATTCCTTTTCAAATCGTGAAAACTCCCTTACGGGAAGCGGGGCTTCCTTTATCCAGGAATAAAAAAGTTGCTTGTTCCCATTGAACCTGAGAATTTTATAGATCTTTATCAAGGGAGCGTTCAACAGAAGTTCAAACTGTTCATAGACCTGGCTGACGTATCCGCGGCAGTCAAAAATGGCCTTGTCCGCTATTTCCACGAATTCTTCCACCGTCTTTACTTCCTTCAGTTCCTGGAGAAGGTTTCTTTCACGATCCGGCATATTCTCATACGGGACCTGATCCGTATCGTCAATGGAAGCGATGAGATCTTTCAGGATAATAGTAAACGATTTGAAATACGGGTCCTCCCTCAGGATATTAAAAAGGAGAAACCGCGCATGGCCCTTGAATGAATCGATATTGTTCCTGATGATATCCTTTACCGATTCCTCGGATGCGTCTTTTTCCTTGATATACTGGACGATGTGATAAATCCGGATGATGTCATTAATCAATGCGGAATGGACTTTCCTTAAAGGAGTGGAGGACTCCAGCAGCTTATAAAAATGTTTAATGAGTTCATCCAGCACGCAGTTATCGTTTTCAATGAAAAGGGGAACCATTTTCTCAAGGATAATGTCATCAAAAGTTTTCCCATTCCGGTTTTTTCTTATTATCTCCTTGAAGATATTTTCTCCCTGTTTCACAATCGTCTTGTAAATTTTTGACTTCAAACCCATGATTTTCAGCGATTCGATGGGTCCAAGGGATTTCTTCCAGTTCTCATAATGAAAAATGCATTGGATTTTATCCGAAAGCACGGGTATCGTCCTGAGATACGCCTCAATATCAATGTTGGGCTGCTTGTTAAAATAATCGATATATATGCGCTTCTGGTCCATTATAATAATTCTCTATTATCTTATTCGGCAATCAGGAGTCCGGGCTGAACCAACAATTCCGATTTATTAAAACGGCCTGATCCTCACTGTAAAGGTGAATTTACCCATGGGAATCCTGTACTTTTCAAACGTGGCCGGTCCGCAGCTGCCGCTGCCGAGTCCGCATTGTTTGTGGTCCAGATGGATGAAAATCGACTTCCGTTCCTTTAGTTCATGCCTGTGACCTTTATTTTCAAAATCATCCGTCGAAAAATAATGGGCACTGAAGGAAAAATACGGATCGCCGGTTAACAGCAGGCCGTTTCCTTTCGCATCGGACA
Source organism: Spirochaetales bacterium (assembly GCA_016928415.1). Lineage (GTDB taxonomy): Bacteria > Spirochaetota > Spirochaetia > SZUA-6 > JAFGRV01 > JAFGKU01. The sequence goes on along the minus strand of JAFGKU010000002.1, from coordinate 38,875 downwards.
GTTTCAGCCACCTGACGTCCATCCGGCTGCCGTTTTCCTGCGGACGGATATACGCGGTGTAAAGGTCGCGAACGGGCATTTCATGAACGGCAAGGTACGCGGCTGACCGGGAATCGGGGTAGTTTTCTCCAGGGCCCAACCCGTACCATTCCGCATGATCAAAACGGCCGGGGACGGCCAGTTCCAGGCCAATCCTGGGCAGGTTTTCAAAGGGATTTTCACCTGTAACGGTAAATATCATTTCCCCTGAATCTGAAAATACATATTTGTATTCACACTCCATCACGGAGGCGGAAAGTTCTCTGTCCGGGGCGATCCTACACGTTACGGATACCATGGGGGATTCTTTTTCATCCTTGCCAGTGATCATCGACACAGTTTCCTCGGTCATCCTGTCATAACCCGCTTTTTTCCAGGCATCGAGGAAAATCCTGTCGTTGTCCGTCGGTGCACGCCAAAAACAAAGACGGGGTGCCTTTTCGAAAATATCCCTGTTCTTGTGCCGCCATCGGTCCAGCCTGCCGGTGACGGAATTCATCCTAATCCTGTTTTGTGATGAATTAATCAGGATATGCCTGCCCTTCTCCTGCAGCACGAAAGGCGATGATGAAATATTTCCCCTATTTTGGGAATCAAGCGGGCCGTGATAAATTACAGGATAACCAGCGTTTGGTGCCATGGATACTTCGAGCTGTTCCATGGCAACCTCATGTTCTTTTTCCGCCCAGTCAAGATCCTTTTTCAATACAAACCGAAAATTAAGGCAATAATCGGCATTCAAGTCCGCATCAACCGGAAGCCGGTACGGTATGACAACAATGATTTCCTCCTGAGGACCGATGCCGGACAATGCCGTTTCTCCTGTTTGAATTTCAAGCCCGTTTTCCAGAAGTGACCAATACAGTTCAAGGTGATCAAGGGTAATAAAAAAATACCTGTTGGTTATTTTCACACTTCCTTCCCGTGCATCAATCATCCGTACGGATACTGGTTGGACCGCCTTCTTATACTCTAAAAGTCCAGGGGAAGGAACACGGTCAGGAAAAACAAGCCCGTCTATCACGAAGTTGCCGTCATTTGGTTCATCACCAAAATCACCGCCGTAGGCAAACCATTCCCTGCCGTTCTTCAGCCGCTGACGTAATCCATGGTCGCACCATTCCCAGACAAAACCGCCCTGCATATTTTTGTTGCGTTCAAACACCGCGAAATAATCCGCAATTCCCCCCGGCCCGTTTCCCATGGCATGGACAAATTCACAGAGGATAAACGGCTTGCCCGTCTTGTCACCCTGCGCCATTTTTTCCCATTCAAGCGGGTCCGTATACATGCAGGAGTTGATGTCGAATACGGCCTGCTCCTTTTCCGCGTCCAGACCGGAGTCCCGTTTTGCTAAGGCGGCGCTGCTGGCACCTTCGTAATGGAGCGGCCGGCCGGGGTCCCGCTGCCTGGTCCACGCCGCCATTTTTTCGTGGTTGCACCCGAATCCCGATTCGTTCCCCAGTGACCACACAATGATGGAGGGATGGTTTTTAAACGCCTCCACCATCCGCTGCATCCTGTCCAGGAACGCCCACTGCCACCGGGGCCACATGGAAGGATTGGCCCCTTCTTTATAGCCGAAACCGTGCGTTTCTATGTCAGCCTCGGCGAACACGTAGAGTCCATACCGGTCACACAATGCATAAAAATCGGGATGATTGGGGTAATGGGACGTCCGGACGGCATTGATGTTATGCCGTTTCATCAGTAGTATATCCTTTTCCATGTCGGCATATGTAACGGCGCGTCCCCTGTCGGGATCCGCGTCGTGCCTGTTGACGCCGCAGAGCATGACCGGTCTGCCGTTGAACAGCAAGTTGCCGCCCCGGATCTCCACCCGGCGAAAACCGGTCTTGAAAGCGTAGTGCATCCTCTCCTCCCCGCGTATCGAGAGGGCAACGGTATGGAGGACCGGCCTTTCAGCGTTCCATTTTATGGGATTTTCCAAGTTGAATGAAACAGCGACCGTTTTCTCGGCAAAAGACTCCAGGTCAAAACTTTCTTTTACAGCCGATTTATGAACAAGGTTGTTCCCGGGATCAACCACCATCACGGCCGCATCCGCTCCTTTGACCGCTTTCCCGGTGAAATTTTTCAACGTTAACTCCAGCCGGACCGACGCATCACGGCAATCGTCATCCAATGTTATGCGGCAGAACGCATCGAACAGGAACACGGATTCCGGCAGGGCTTCAATTTCCACATCCCGGAAAACACCGGACAGCCACCACATGTCCTGGTCTTCCAGGTACGAACCGTCCGACCATTGCATGACCTGGACGGCAACAAGGTTCCGGCCGGGATTCACCCATTCCGTGATGTCGAATTCGGCCGGCATCCGGCTCCCCTTGGAAAAGCCGATGAACCGTCCGTTTATCCAGACGAAAAACGCAGAATCCACCCCCAGGAAACGCAGGATGATCCGCCTCCCCGTCCAGAAAGACGGGAGATCAAACCACCGCCTGTAGCATCCCGTCGGGTTGTCTTTTGGAACAAAAGGCGGATTGACGGGGAACGGGTAAACTATGTTTGTGTAATGCGGTTTTCCGTAACCTTTCAGCTGCCAATGGGACGGCACCTCGATATTCTTCCATTTCAGGTCGCTGAAGGCGGAAGTAAAAAATTTTTGCGGCACGGAAAGCGGATCCGGGTGGAAGGAAAATTTCCACTCACCGTTAAGCGGGAGATAAAAGGGATTTTTATTTTTATTTTGTTTGACAGCTTCTTCGATCGATGCGAACGGCAGAAGGGCTGTACGGGGACCGATCCGGTTGAGATGGAGAAGTTCCGGGTTTTCCCAGTCAGGGGGGATCATCTCATTCATACCTTATTCAGGTGCGTTCCTTTCATTCGGTAAGGAGGACTTCATCACTTGTGAAATCCCGGTGCCTTATTTCATGGAATTTTTCCACGAGCTTTTCGATCGTAAGCTCTTCCTTCTGCTTTCCCGAGACATCAAGGATGATTTCGCCCTTGTCCATCATCAACAGGCGGTTCCCGAATTTGATGGCATGGCCCATGTTATGCGTGACCATGACCGTGGTCAGCCTGTATTCGGCGATGAATTTTTCCGTCAGTTGGAGAACCAGCTCAGCGTTTTTCGGGTCCAGGGCCGCCGTGTGCTCGTCGAGAAGCACCAGGTCGGGCCTGGAAAGGACCATCATCAGCAGGGTAAGGGCCTGGCGCTGCCCGCCGGAAAAAAGGCCGACATTGTCCTTCAGCCTGTCTTCCAGGTCCATGTCAAGTTGTTTCAGCTGTTCCCTGAACAATGCCCGCATTTTCTGGTTCAGGCCCAGCACGGGCCACTTGAAACCTTTTTTACAGGAAATCATCAGGTTGTCTTCGAGGCTCATGTTGCCCGCCGTTCCCATCAGGGGATTCTGGAATATCCGGCCGATATACCGCGCCCGCTTGTACTCGGGATCTTTGGTCACCCGTTTTTTGTTAATGTAAATTTCCCCGGCAGTCGGTCTATACGTACCGGCAATAACATTGAAGAGCGTCGATTTCCCGGCACCATTGCTTCCTATAATGGTGACAAAATCCCCAATATCAACTTTGAGGCTGATATTGGAGAGAACACGGTTTTCATCCGGCGTTCCCTCATTGAATATCATCGTAACGTTATCTACTACCACCATGGCCTTTAGTCCGTTTCTTTCGTAAATAAGCGCGGATCCTGGTTGCCGCCAGGCAGCCGACCACCAGGATGACCTGGACGAATTTGAGATCGGAAGCCTCCAGGAAAGGAACATCGAAAATCAGAATTCGCGCGCCGTACATGACGGCGGTAAATATTATGGAGCCGAGAATCACGTTCAGGGTAAGCCAATGAATCTTGTTCGATTTTATAAGGAATTCACCGATCATGACCGAGGCCAGCCCGGCTATAATGATGCCCTGCCCCAGCCCGATGTCGGCAAAGTTCTGGTACTGCGCGGCGAAGGCGCCGGAAACGGCCACGAGCCCATTGGAAAGCCCGACGCCGATGATCTTCAATGCCTTGGGATTGACGCCCTGCGACACAATCATCTGCTGGTTGTTGCCGAGGGCGCCAAGCGTCAGCCCCAAATCTGTACGGAAGAAGATATCCATACAGAATTTAATCACAAAAATGACGGCGATGAAAAAAAGCATATAGGAAATTTCCCGGGAAAAGCCGAACAGCGTTTTTAACGTCCCGTGAACCCCGGACAGAATGGTATCGACATTCAACAGGGATACATTGGAAGTTCCCAGGATTCTCAGGTTCACAGAATAAAGCAGGATCATCGTGAGAATACCTGCCAGCAGGTTGGGGATCTTCAGTTCGTTATGCAGCACCGCCGTAAGCATGCCTGCCAGCGTGCCGCCCGCAAAGGCGAGAACCAGGGCAAGGTAAATATTGTATCCCCTCACCAGGAAGGCTGCCGCTATGGCGGCGCCCAGGGGAAAGGTTCCGTCCACCGTCAGGTCCGGAAAATCCAGGATCCTGAAGGTGATGAACACCCCGAGAGCCATGATGCCGTAGATACAGCCTTCTATGAATATGCCTTCAATCATCGCGCTTTACTTTTTACTATTTGATCAATGCACCGTCTTTAACAAGTTTGCTTGCCTTTTTAACAATATCGTCCGGAACAGTAATTCCCAGTTCCTTGGCAACGTCGAGGTTGATAAGCAGTTCGATGTCGGAAGGATCGGTCATGAACCGGGTGGGAATGGCCCCGGGGGATTTCCCTTTCAGAATTTCATCAATCAGTTTACCAGTGGCGCGGCCCATCTTGTAGTAGTCGAACCCCCAGGCGGCCAGTACACCGATTTTTTCGGCAGAACTGGGATCGGCTGACATGATGGGAATTTTCTTGTCAGCGGCGATTTCCGCCATGGCTGAAAGGGCTGAAACAACCGTATTGTCCGTGGATACATAAAACGCGTCCACCTTGTCAGCCAGGAACTGGGCAGCCTGTTTTACTTCTGCCGATTTTGTAACCGCCGTGGCCACGAATTGAATACCCAGTTCTTCACAGGCTTTTTTTGCCAGGTCCGCAAGAACGACCGCATTTTTTTCTGAACTTGTATAGATATGGCCGAGAGCCTTTATAGGTTTGAGAGAATTAAGGAATTCGATCTGCGCCTTAACGGGCGTCATATCGGAAATACCGGTGACATTCTTTCCGTCAGCTCCAAGCGTGGATACCAAACCCGCTTCTACGGGGTCTGTTACGGCGGTGAATACCACGGGAATGTCCGTGAGCGTTCCCACGAGGGCCTGTGCCGTCGGCGTGGCGATTCCCACGGCAATCTTTACCTTGTTGGAGAGGAATTTGGTGGCAATCGTTTTCGCCGCATTGGCATCGCCGTTCGCGTCCTGCAGATCATATTTGAAGTCATATCCCAGTGCCTTTAATTCATCCTGAATGCCCTGCTCCGTTGCATCCAGCGCAGGATGCGAAACGATTTTTGAGATCCCGATAGTATTGCTGCCCGCACCGCAGCCGTTAAGCCCGGCAATCAGCACCAAAACCAGTGACAAAAGCACGATTTTTTTCATAATAACTCCTTTTTATTAAAAGATATACGTTTGTTATACCACAAAACGGAATTTGGTACAAGATTGCCGGCCGGGAGGGGTGATTTTCGGAGAAAAAAAATGAACCGCCGAAGGAAGACGAATAAAACGATGACGCCGAACCAGTTTACAGGGAGCATTTCGCCGGGAGTGCCTTTAAAGAAGGAAGAAACCACAGGCCTGAAATCTGTGGTTTCTTATTTTTCCGGCTTTTACCTTAATCGCTGTCGAGTTCCCGTATATTCCCGAATGTATTAACCACGAGGTTACGCGTAGGTTCCCCCAATGTATCCAGTTCCCCGATATAGTAGACAGGCAGTTTACGAAGTCTGGTTTTGGGAGGAAAGTTGATAATGAACGTAATAAACCGTTCCAGTTTCAGCCTGTCCGCCGTTGCCGTGTCGATGACGATGGAAGAAAGATCCATGATCTGGGTGCGGTCGCTTACCTCCGGATTTTCCAGCAGATACTCACCACCCGTTGTTTCCCCGGCGTACCTGTCCCCGAAAAAACATTTAAGGGTTATATACGGTCCGTCTTCCGTCAGGCTGCTGCCGCAGAATTTACAGAAACGCCTGCCCGATCCGAACTTCAACTGCCCGTTCGCTTTCTTATATTCCGGCAGGTCCCTGTCGAACTGGAGAATAGCAAACATCGATTTATAGGAAAAACTGTTGTAGTAATTCACCGCCTCGAATCGGAATGAATCCCGCCGCTTGTTAAGCCTGAAACAGGAACCGCAGAGCAGTGTATAACTGAAGTAACGGAATAGGCGGTACTTTAGAAATATGGCGAGCCAGCCGATGCCGATTGCGGCGAATAGTGGCGGACTTATTAAAATCCAGACAAAAAAAGACCATCTAAGGGCTATCTTATATAATCCTAAAAAAACCGAATAAATAAGCAGGGATAATATAAAACCGATAACCGGATTCGATGCCACATCAAAGGCTTCCGTGAATCTGGAAAGGGGAAGAATGATGCCTGATGCGGCCACGAACCCCAGGTATACAGACGCGATGAAGTTAAAAAAACCGTACAACAGGAAAGCAAACAGATGAAACGGTGTACCCTTTGATAACTGTTTCTTGTCCTTTTTACCCCTGCTTAACAAATAAAATATCACCACTCCTATAACCGCCATAACGGACATTATGATTATTTGCTGCCAGAAACCGGGGGATAGTTCTGAAATATGATACAGGGGAAATATCCAAAGACCGATAAACCGCAGGGAGACCAGAATCAGGCGTTTATATTTGAGAAGGGATGTATTTATTTTTAACCGTACCGGATAATACCGGATGATGAAGGCCCGGAAACAGACAAACAGGGATATCACCGAATAAAAGAGTATGACTGACCAGAGAAAAAATATTCCCAGGTTGTTCCAGTATTCCATAATCATGATATAAATTATTTTCCGCCGTATTTTTCAAGCAAGGCAATAACCTTTGCAGCAAGTTCCCCGAACTCCTCCGCATACCAGGCGGACGTATTCCCGTCCACATCTTTTGCATTGGCATCAAGACCCTTTTCAAGCAGGAACCGGACAATCTCCAGGCTGTTCCGCCAGCAGGCGGCGTGCAGCAATGTCGTGTTGGACCGTTTGTCTATAACATGCATGTTCGCACCCTTTTCAGCGAGCAGTTTTACCGCACCCGGATTTTCCTTTAATACGGCTGTCCAGACAGGGGTAAGCCCTTCGGCGTTTTCAGCACTCACATCCGCGCCGTTTTCAAGCAAAAGACGCACCAGCTCGCAATCCGCGTGATGGCAGGCAAGATGAAGGGGGGTATTGGCCTTGCCGTCGATCACCTGGTCAGGCATTTTCCTGTTTACATCTGCTCCCGCCCGGATTAACCGGGATACCATTTCCCTTTTATTTTTTTTAACAGCCAGATGAAGCGGTTCGTATCCGCTGAAGCAGGCCCCCGTCAGCGGCGCTCCCGCCTTGAGCAGGGCGTCTGCGAATCCCGTATTGCCGCTTATAACGGCCCAATGCAGCGGGGAGTCGTCGAATTTATCGGCAAGGGATACGTACCGGGTTTCTTTCAAATACCGCTTAAAATCATCCGGAATGTCAAGAATGATAGATACGATCAAAGGCGATATTTGAGAATATTCTGCATCAGCGCCCTGTTTTACGAGACATTTTGTATTTTCAAACCGCTCATGCAGAATGGTGATATCCAGGGCTGATTCATCAAATTCATTCAATTTTTTTATATTGGCCCCGTTTTCCAGCAACAGCTTAAGAATCTCCGTATTGTCATTTGCCGCCGCTGAATGAAGCATGGGCTGGACATAGGAACCGCCGTCAGGGTCCTTCTCAATATAGTTGGGGTCCGCCCCTTTTTTCAGCAGAAGTTTTGTTGCTTCCAATTCCGCATTGCTGACGGCAGCCGTCAATGGGTAGGGGCCTCCTTCAGCTCCCGCTTCCAGATGAGCGCCCTTTTCCAATAAAAGGGTCATGATGTCCGTGTAGCCGAAACAGGAAGCGAGGTAAAGGGGAGTAAACTTTCTTTCATTCAAGGCATCAGGATTTGCCTTATACTTGAGCAATAAATCCGTCATACTCCTGTGACCATATTCACAGGCAAAATGCAGAGGCGTCTTGTTTTCATGCTCTACGGCGTCAATTTCGGCCCCGGCCTCAATCAGGAAACGGGCGCATTCCGTCCTGTTCTCCAATGCCGCCTTGTGCAGGGGCGTCATACCCGTTTCGTCCTTTGCCTCTATTTCAGCGCCTTTTTTCAGCAGCAGGTCAACCGTTTCCGCATATCCCTCTGTAGCGGCCAAATGGAGGGCTGTTTCCTGTGTGTCTGCTGTCCTGGCGTTTATATCCGCTCCTTTATCCAGCAATTCAGTTATTACCCGTGTTTTCCCGATTCTGGCCGCCAGGTGAATATTTTTCCACCCGTATTCGTCCTGCCGGTTTATGTCCGTCATATCATCCATGTATTTCCACTCCTCATCAGCAGCCTATTGCTTCAATTCGAAAAAATATATTCAATAGAATCTTTTTCCTCCGCATTTTTCATCTTTAATTTCATTAAATCGTTCGCATCATACACATAGGTATATGCCACAGGGTTCTGATCAGCGGGCAAAAAAACGATATGCTTTTTGTATACCATTATCCTGCCTTCGGACCTGTTCTGCCAGAAATCATCCGGGTCCTGCCATGAATACGCACCGTCCGCCTTGATCGTCAGGTTGCCGTGGAAAACACTGTTCATATTGATCCAGGTATCCGCAAGAAAGGAAATATCCTTTACCTCTTCACCGTAACCGGTCATATCACTCCCCCCTTTGTTTTGTTTGGACAGGCATCCTGGCAGGAAAATAACAATCGTAAATAATGCCAGGACAGATTTATATACCATAATTTATATCACTTTCCATTCATTAAAAGGATAGGATAACGGCAATAAATTATCAAGACAAAAATCACAGCGGCATCTGCAGCGGATTGCCTTTAATCAGTGAAAATCAGCGTTAATCGGCGGTTTATATGAATTCTTCCCAAAAAAAAGAAGGGTGCAAAAACACCCTTCTTCTCACTTATATGAAATAGACCTGTCAATATCATTATGGGGAACTAACGGTTAAGTCATCAAAGAATACCGTACATGAACCGCCGTGGCCGGATGTTCCGCCGTTAAGTGCCGGGTATCCGCTGCGGCCGCTTCGTGTCCAGGTATAGGGCCAGTTGGAAGGTTCCGCTGAACCGTCCTGCCAAACCTTTCCGTACAGCGTTCCGTTCTCCATTTTCAGTTTAAACCAGTACCAGGTCTGGTTACTCCAGTTGAATGTATAACTAGTACCCCACGCAACGGCGTCGTCCAACCATTGGACCGTTGAATGGTTATTGTGGAACAGGAGATTGTATCCCCTGCCGTCACCTGTACCCGTAAATAAAGATACACCGGCCCGTGCACTGTCGCCGTCTGACCAGGTGTTTACGTATACCCTGGCAATGACCGTCTGGTTGTTTCCCGGGCTCATCCCGCTGTTGCTGACGATTGCCTTGCACGGGTCACCCTGGGAGGTGGAATCCTGTCTCAAAATTGCTTCTCTTTCGCTCCAGGTGCCGCCGTACAGGGTCCAGGCGCTTTCTATGGAATTGTCATTGAAGTTGTCGCTGAATGCCGCCGCAATGGAAGAGGGCGTTGGAGTTGAAGTCGCTGTAGCCGCTTGAGTAACCGTCGAGGCAGCCGTGACCGTTGATGTGGGCGAAGGCGTAGGAGTATTTACCGTGCCGGCTGTTCCAAAGATTTCCCATTCGGCCAACTGGAGGATGGTGCCGGAATTGTTTGTCATGTTGAGCCGGTAATAGTTGAAGCTCGCCGTATTGGCAAAGGTGTAACTCTTCAGCTGGAACCTGTCCGGGAAATCTTCCCCGCTCCGGGAATCAAGTGTTGTCCAGGTGGAACCGTTTGTCGATCCCTGGAACGTCCATGCCAGCGGATCGCGTTCCGCATAATCATTGGCGGATGTGATGGTATAGCCCGTCACCACACACGATGCGTTTGCCTGGAACTGCACCCAGCCGGAAGCATGGAACGTAAGGTATTTCGTGGAACTGGAATTATCGATAAGCTTCGCAATATCCTCGCCTGAGGGGGAATCAGTGTATTGGGCAGAAACCGTACCGCCAAGGTTCGTGATATCGGCAAACGAACCCTGGGTGGGAGCGGGCGTTGCTGTGGCAGCCTGGGTCGATGTTGCGGTGAAAGTGTGTGTCGGTGTCCACGTGGGAGTACGGGTTGGTGTGGCGGTCACAACTGCCGTGGGCGTATTTGTCGTACCGGATGTGCCGAGAATTTCCCATTCGGACAACTGAAGAATCGTGCCCGAGTTGTTTGTCAGGTTCAGACGGTAGTAATTGTAGCTTGACGAATTGGAAAACAAATAGCTTTTCCGCTGGAACCTTTCCGGGAAATCTTCCCCGCTCCGGGAATCGAGAGTTGTCCAGGCGGAACCGTTTGTCGATCCCTGGAACGTCCACGACATTGGATCCCTTTCGGCTGCATCATTGGCGGATGTGATAGCATAACCCGTCACTACATATGATGCGTTTGACTGAAACTGGACCCAACCCGAAGCATGGAAAGTAAGGTATTTGGTAGAACTGGAATTATCAGTTAGTTTTGTTATATCCTCACCCGAAGGAGAATCAGTGTACTGCGCGGAAATTGCACCGCCCAGGTTTGTGATATCGATAAGATTACCCTGGGTGGGAGTGGGTGTCCCTGTCGGCGTCCCGGTCGATGTTGTAGTCGAAGTGAATGCCGGTGTTGAAGTTGGCGTAGGGGTCGAGGCAGGCGTTACGGTTGCGCCCGCACTTTTATAATATCCCGCTTTCTGTACACCGTAAACGGGATCACCGCCGAAGGTGGCGTTATCGAACGTAATTGTACCCGAACGGCTGGACAAAAAATAGTATAATCCGTCAGCCCCGAAGGCTACATCACATACGCCGCTTAATGGATAACTTTCTCCCTCATTGGCACAAAAGGTGAATCCGGCCGGGGTGGCGGACCGCGGCGTTCCGTCCGTTGTCATCACAAAGCTGTATGTTCCTGAGCCGACAATAAAGGCAATGCTGCCGGGTAATGTGGCACGAAGTCCCGCCACACCGGGAACACTGCCCGTCATTCCATTATTGTAGATCTCCGTGCCGCTTTCCCTGATTCTGACGGTAGTGCTTCCAAGAGTCGGCACATGAATTATCGCATTGCTGTTACCCGGAATCGTCACGGTGAGGTTAACCTGTGACCCGGAAACCTTTGTCCAGCCGGTGGTGACGTAACCTCGAGGTGTCATGACGGAGCCGCTCCCGCCGGTCAGGTCGCCCACGATTTCCGGCCTGATCAGTACTTCCGAATAACCGGGTTTCAACGGTGATATTCCCGCAATGCCCTTGTACGCCCAGATTCCCGGGCCGCCGCCGAACATCACGTGGTTGAACGAATTCATCCCGCTTCCGATGGCCGTATCGGAGTTCCATCTCTCCCAGAGTGTGCCCGGCCCCTTGTTATACATATACCCCCAGCTCGGGTAACTTGTCTGGTTCATTAATGCAAACGCGATGTCCGAACGGTTTTCCTCCCACAGGACCTGCATGATCGCCTTGGTCCCCAGGATACCGGCGGTTATATGATTACTGTTCGCGGAAATATTGTTGAGCAGGCTGTTGAAAACCGCATTGCGGGAGCTTTCCGGCACCAGCCCGAATTCCAGGGCCACCGCGTTTCCTGCCTGCGTATTCGATCCGTAATAGCTGTTCGCATTGAAGTAAGTATTGTTGAAGGCATTTTGGATATTGACAGCCAGGGCATTATAGGTGGCCTGGTCGGCCGTATTGCCCAGTTCACCGGCGATCTTCGCCATGAGAACCGCATTCCTGTAAAAATAGGCATCGGCAAAGAAAACATTGCTTTCCGTTGATCCGGACGGCACCCAGTCGCCGTTTGCCGCCGGCGTTCCCAGGTAATCACTGCCCGCAAGCGACTGCAGATAGTTTACGGCCAGCTTCATGTTGTTATAGTATTTTGAGAGAATACTCTTGTCACCTGTCGCCATATACAGCTCCCACGGCATTAATATCCTCTGTGACATCCAGGGGGTATCCGAAAGTCTCGGCCAGGAATAACTGGGGAATACATCCTGGACCTCACCGGTGGATTCTTCGGCATCATCTACGTCCTGGAAGCAATTTTCGTAGAAGGTGATCATGTCAAAGGCAAGGATCGCGGCCTCGGCGGTCAGAAACGCGTCCGCGCCCGCTCCCATCCGCTCGTCTCTTGAAGGACAATCGGTGGGAATGCCCATTGTATTGCTCCGCTGCGAACGGAGGTATGCCTTGTAGATGTTATTGATCAGGGTATTGGAACAGTTAAAACTGCTTTCCCTCGCATAATCGCTGTGGACCACCCTGCCCTTTATGGTGCTGGCAGTGGGTGCGGCGGGGAACCCCGTCACTTCAACATAGCGGAAACCATGGTAGGTAAAACGCGGTTCCCAGACCTCTGTCCCGCCGCCCTTCATGATATAGGTATCGGTTTGCCTGGCACCACGCAGGTCAACAATATCAAGTGTGCCGTCGGGATTCAAATATTCCGCAAACCGCATGGTGATCATTGTACCGGCATTGCCGGACACGGTAATCCTTGCCCAGCCGGCGAAATTCACCCCCATATCCACACGGTACGTTACCGGAGTGGCCCCGTTTGCATATTGATAATAGCCGGCTTTTTGAACACCGGGAATCGGATCGCCGAATGTATTATTATCGAACGTTATGGTGCCGCTCACGTTGTACAGGTAATAAAAACTTCCATTGGCTCCAAAGGCCACGTTGACTGCCTGGGGGAATGTTACCGAACCCCCTTCATTAGAGCACCAGACAAACCCATCTGGGCCGCCGCTCTGGCCCGCCTGAACCCGGGTAATACTGACCGGTGTAATTTCCTCTGTTACCCTGATTGCCTGATAAGCCGCGGAAATGGATCCGGAATAACTGAGGATGGAGGGAGCCGGCCATCCGGAATCATTATAGCCGTAGTTTGACCAGCCCGGCAATTCCCTTGTTGCATCATAGCTTTCGCCATTGTAAATGTCGTTGTACGTGACAGGTCCGCCGTTTATTGCCTTAAAATAACCGGCGTTGGTCCCGTAATGCCATACCGTACCGTCCGTATAAACAATATGGATTTCCGCCCGAACTCCAAGCGTGCCGGAAATAAAACGCTGATAATAGGACCGCCCCAGCATGATGCCGATGGCATTATTCGTTGAACTGAGGAGCCCCTTGATATCATACGTGCTGTACAGCACCCGCCTGTCATATTCGGTATAAGCGGGATTAAGGACATCCCGTCCCGCTTTCTGGCCGTTAAAATAAACCTCGTTAAACCCCATACTGGTAACATAGAGCCGGGCACGGGCAATCGTTTTGGAGGAATCGAGGATAAAATCGTCCCGCAACAGCGTATAATCACCGCCGATCCAGGAAGAGGCGCTCCAGTCGGACTGGTTCAGCATACCGGTCTCGAAAGAGGCAATCGAACTGAAGGTTGATTGATTGCCATCCCTGTCCCAGACCATGACCTTCCACCAGTACGGGGTCCGGCTGGACAGGGCAGCTCCGGCATATTTTACCCCGTTCTGCATGTCTGAACTCACCTTGCCGCTGTCCCACATATTGCCCGTGTTGTTGTTGATGTTAGTTTCCGATGAGGCAACAATGATGCGGTAGGCCGTCTGTTTTTCACCACGGTCCGGGTCCGAAAATACCCAGCTCAAGCGCGGAGCCGCCGTGTCGATCCCGATGGGATTCACGCAGTATTCCGTTTTCAGGCTGCCGGGAGGGTTTGGAGAAGCCGCGGAAAGGCTCATGTCAGGTAAAACAATACTGATGAAAAGAAATAATACCGTAAACTTTTTAAATTTCATTTTTTTTCCCTTATGCATTCTCTAAAAATTTATTGTTAAGGCTTATAATAAGCCTGAATAAAAATCACATAATGGTAAACCCGGCATCGAGATAATTACTTTTTTTGGTTGTGAACCATTCACATTGTTAAATTTCCCCTGCAATAGCAATGCCCGGTTTATTGTACCTCGAGATGATTCCCGGCGAAACTCCAAATTTCTTCGAAAGAGGGGTTATTTTCTACAAATATCTTGTATAGATAATGGACTTTGACTATTATTTTGAAAGATTGATTATGATTAAAAAGATAAACGAAATGAAAATACATATTTTAAGGGACAGGGATGCATTGGGAAGAAAAGCCGCCGCGGACATCGAGGCGACAATAAAAAAATTACTGCAATATAAACAGGAAATTATAATAATTTTTGCCGCGGCGCCTTCACAAAACGAAATGTTTGAATACCTGGTACAATCAGAATCAATTGAATGGAACAGAATAGCCGCCTATCACATGGATGAATATTTGGGATTGCCTGATAACGCCGTCCAGTTATTTTCACGATATTTAAAACACAGGCTTTTTGATCTGCTTTCTTTCAAGGAGGTAAACCTGATAAACGGGAACAATGATCCCGAACGGGAATGCAAAAGGTATGGCGGATTGATTGATAACAACCAAATTGATATGGTCTGCATGGGTATAGGAGAGAACGGCCATATAGCGTTTAACGATCCAACGGCGGCCGATTTTAATGACGGCGAAATAATCAAGAAAGTAAAACTGGACCCGGCATGCAGGCAGCAACAGGTCAATGACGGGTGTTTTGATACTATCGATGACGTTCCCGAGTATGCCCTGACATTGACTATTCCGGTTTTATTGAAGGCTTCCCATATTTTTTGTGTCGTTCCCGGGAAAACCAAACAGAGCGCAGTCTACAATGCCTTAAATGGTGAAATAAATATCGCGTGCCCCGCATCGATCCTGAGATCGCACAAGAACTGCCGGTTATATCTGGATAAGGATTCTTCGGAATTATTATGGCAGAAATAAAATGTATCGACTGCATTACCGATAAAACGGTCAAATTAAGCATCAAAAATCACAGGATTGAGGCGCTGGAACCGGCAAAGGGGAGTATTGCCGGTGAAAAATTATATGTCGGCCCGGGGCTGGTTGACCTCCAGGTAAACGGTTACAATTCCGTTGATTTTAACAGTCCCCCCGTTTCAGAAAAAGATATTGGGAAAATTTCGCATGAATTATACAAGGAAGGGGTCACAACCTTTTTTCCGACAGTAATAACCAATTCAAAAGAAAACATGATGAATTCTTTAAAGGGCATCAGTAGGGCTTGCCGGCAGGATGCTTCTCTTGACAGGCATATCGGCGGAATTCATCTGGAAGGTCCGTTCATTTCCAAAGATAAAGGCGCCAGGGGGGCGCATCCTTTGAAGTATATAACCAGTCCGGACTGGGATCTGTTTGAACGTTTCCAGGATGCAGCGGAAGGTATGATCAAAATAATCACGTTATCCCCGGAATGGGACTCGGCTGTCACCTTTATTCAAAAATGCATTAAAAGCAAAATTATTGTTTCGATAGGGCATTCCATTGCTTCACCCGCCCAAATCAGGAATGCCATCAAGGCCGGAGCTGTCATGTCCACACATCTCGGGAATGGAGCCCCTCAATTTCTGCACAGGAATTCCAATTTAATATGGGAGCAGCTGGCAAGTGAAAAACTGGCGGCCTGCATAATTGCCGACGGCTTCCATCTACCTGAATCCTTTATAAAATCAGTCATCAGGATAAAAAAGACCAAGGCAATCATAGTTAGTGACAGTACCATGTTTACCGGCATGGCCCCGGGAATTTACGAATCACCTGTCGGCGGCCAAGTGGTGCTTGACGATACGGGCAGGCTTTTCATCAAGGATAAGCCGGAATACCTTGCAGGGGCGGCTTTCCCAATCAAAAGGGGGATTAACCATTTATTGCAAAACCATCTGGCAAACTTGAGAGAAGCTTGGTCAATGGCATCAATAAATCCCGTTCACTTATTGAATAAACATAGTCCGGAAAATAAAATAAAGGGTCATTTTGATCTGGTCATTTTCAAGCTGGCAAATAGCGGAATTGAAATAAAGGGAGTTTTTAAGTCAGGGGATGAAATATCCCCATGAAGGCATCCCACGGGCAGGCATAATAAGCCGTTACAAAGAATACGCCTCTTGTGCTTTTCCTTGTAATTATTCATTCCTTTAATATGATTATATTATAGAGTCTTAAATTGGGGAGAAAGTTATATTCATGATGGATTGTGAAAAACCTGAATATCCTGGAGACCGTTTCTTTATTGCATGATATCGGGAAAATCGGGATTCCGGACAAAATACTCCATAAATCCGGCCCGCTTAACGATGAAGAATATGCCCTGATCAAACTGCACCCGGAAAAAGGTGAGCATATGTTAAAGGACATAAGCCTTCTGGTAACCATCATTCCCTCCATTCTTTACCACCATGAACGTTTTGACGGCAATGGCTATCCTGGAAATCTCAGGCAGTATGACATTCCCTTTACATCACGGATTATTGCCGTCGCCGACTCGATTGACGCCATGACGTCGGACCGGTCCTACCGCAAGGCAATGAACCACGGGGATGCCGTCAAGGAATTAAAAAAGGGCGTCAATACCCAGTTTGACCCGGTTATGGTCGATGTCATTGTCAAAATCTATGAATCGGGAGAACTGGCAGACCTTTACAGTAAACTGGATGTATAGAAACTAAAGTATCGAGTTTAAATAATAATCATCGGGTATAAAAAACCATGACGGTATATTTTTTTTGTCAAAAAACCGTGGATTTTAAAAAAATCGGTATTATAATGGTTTTGTATAATTCCAATCCAGGGAGGATAAAATGGCAGAATATACATTTGACGGGTTCAAACTTAGAAACGCGTCCGGTTCAAAGGTGGGGGAACTGGAAGGGAGCTATGTCAGGGCCCCGAATGCCGCCCTGCTTGGCGAAGTACAGGGCAATAATATCCGGGACTCCCGCGGTAAAAAGCTGCTCGAGTTCGACGGAAAAAACATAAAGGACGACCGGGGAAAGAAAATTACGACTATCGATGAGATTAAAAAACTGATTGAAGGCGAAAGCGGAATCGAACTGGTCGCCATGTGGTATTTTTTTATCGTAATAAAACCGCCCCGATAAATTGCCGGAATGGCCTGAAAGCAATTTCCCTGATCCATTATTTTGGTTGACGGACAATTTTCTTAATTCATTATTTCGGCAGACGGACGGTGAAAACGGTGCGGCCCGGAACGCTCTCAAAATCGATCGATCCGTTGTGCTTTTTCACGATTTTACGGCAAATGTCCAGTCCCAGACCGCTTCCAAACCCCGCTTCCTTCGTGGTGAAGAACGGCTCAAAAACCCTGTTGCGTATGGTCTCGGGAATTCCGCATCCTGAATCCGTGATGCTGACCAGAACTTCGGACCTATGGTCCCTGATGCCAATCTCCAATGTACCCCGGTAATTCATGGCGTGCAGGGAGTTGCTGATGAGGTTCACCCAGACCTGGTTCAACTCATCCGGATAACACGCAATGGACGGGACCGGGTCGAAGCGTTTTATCACCTCCACGCCGTGCTTGAGCTGGTTCTGGTACAGGACGAGGACGGATTCTATGCCTTGCGTCAGGTCCGCGTTCTTCTTCTGCGCCTCCTTGTCAATATGGGTGAAATTTTTCAGGGCGAAAACGATCTTGTTCGATTTTTTTATCCCCATCCCGATGTTCGCCGAATGCCGTTTCAAACCGGCGATGCACACCCCCGTCTCAACAACCAACCTGCCCTGTTTACCGCCCAATAATTCCAGGAACGGGGCGATGGAGCCGCAGTAGCCCATACTCAACAGCATATCAGCCGTAAACAGGGTATCCTGGATACCTGCCGCTTTCAGTTCCGCCTCGTACTTGTCCCTGAGTGCCCGTTCCTCCCGGCTTGACAGGCTCCTGCTGTTCCCGGATGCCCTTTCCACCATTTCGAAAAACAGCTGTAATTTGCCCGGTTCCAGGCTTTCTACGATTTTTGGCAAATTCCCTATAATCCCGTCCACGCATGTTATGAGGTTTTCGTTCGACGCCTTGACCACGCTGAACGGGGTGTTCAACTCGTGCGAAATACCTGCCAGGAGCTGACCTATTGAGGCTAGCTTTTCGTTCAGGATGAGCTGTTGTTGTGTCGCTTTCAGTTCATCGAGCGCATTCTCAAGCTGATTCCTCTGTTCCGAAAGCTGCTTTTCCAGTTCTCTCGAGGCGATTAGGTTGCGGACGCGGGCATCAAGTTCTTCCGCGTTAAACGGTTTTACCAGGTAATCATCGGCTCCCTGTTCAAGCCCTTCTATACGCATCGCCATATCGGCGCGTGCGGTGACGAGGATGAACGGAATATGGCGCAGCTTCTCATCTGTGCGGATCCGCCTGCAGAACTCATACCCGTCCATTTCCGGCATCATCACATCGGATATGATCAGGGCGGGTATCTCCCGACGTACTTTTTCAAGTCCCTTGACCCCGTTTTCCGCGAGAATGACCGAGTACTTGCTGTCAAGCAGGCTTTTCATGAACCCCCGCATGTCCGGATTGTCGTCCACCACCAGAATGGTCCTCCGGTCCGCAGGTCCGGCGCCGCCGGTCCCCGGGATCGTGTCCCGCCTGGAGAGGTCTGAAACAAGGTACGCCTTGAGTTCCTGTATCTCCTCGATTTTCTCATCCGATGAACCATCCACCGCAATCCCCTTGGGCAGGGTGATCGAGAACACCGATCCTTCACCGGGTTTGCTTTCAACCCCGATCTTGCCCCCGTGCAGCTCGACAATTTCTTTTGTAAATGCCAGCCCGATTCCCGTACCCTCGTATTTTCTCGACGGAGAGGCGTCCAGTTGGGCAAACCGCTCAAAGATGGTGGCGAGTTTGTCCCCGGGGATTCCGACCCCCGTGTCGGTTATACTTACGGTAAAACTTTCTTCACCGTCATCAAGCCCGATCGTGATGATTCCCCCCGCCGGAGTGAATTTGAGGGCGTTTGATATGAGGTTGAAAAAGGCCTTTTCAAACAGGTCCCTGTCGATGGCCGCCACCACTTCTGCGGCGCCTGCCTTGTATTCGGTACGAAGGCCGCGGGTTTCCGCCGCGGATTTTACCATGGAATGGTAGTATAACAGCACCTTGGCGATATCCGTTGCCTTCCTGTTCAGAGTGACCTTCCCGGCCTCCAGCTTCGAGAAATCAAGAAGCGCATTGATGAGTTTCAGGAGCCTTAATGAATTGGCGTGGATGTAACCCAGGTATTTATGGATGTGATCAGGAAGCGATTTCCCGTCCTTCTGGAGGATGGATTCCAGAGGGCCCTGGATGAGGGTGAGGGGCGTGCGTAATTCGTGCGAGACATTGGCGAAGAATGCCGTCTTGGCCCGGTCGGCTTCCTTGAGCCTGTCATTGGCAAACTGCAATTCATTTTCCGCGCTTATCCTGGCTTCGAAAAGGACGGCGCTGTTGATCACGGTGCAGACATGCTGCCAGATCGTTTCATACATGAGCCAGTCATTATTCCCGAATTCGAAAAAGAACAACCCGTAATGGTTCTCCAGGAAAAATATCGGTTTCAGGATAATCGCAAACCTGCGGTTTGGGAAGAGTGAGGGGGGAATAAGG
Source organism: Spirochaetales bacterium (assembly GCA_016928415.1). Lineage (GTDB taxonomy): Bacteria > Spirochaetota > Spirochaetia > SZUA-6 > JAFGRV01 > JAFGKU01. The sequence continues at coordinate 19,104 of JAFGKU010000002.1, read as the reverse complement.
CGGTCCGACCGGTACCTGGTGTTCACGGCCGCGGCAATGTCCGGATTCTGAGTGTCATTCGCCATCTTGATTTCCAGCCATTCCGGCTTGATCCATTCATCGGTTCTCGAATGGGGCACGCTCGTGTCGTACATGGAAATCAGGCTCCACGTGGTATCGAGCAGGACGAGTCTCCTGCCGAGAATTTCCATGATTTTCCCGAAATCGAGGGTGGAGGAGATTTCCTGGATGATGAGCATGAGGTTCCACATCATGGTCTGGAAACGGTATTGTTCAAGGCGGGACTTTTTTTCCTGGATGCCGGATACAATAATGCCGATCCTCTGGAAGACGACCTTGACGGCCAACACCAGGTCGGTACTGCCTTCCAGAAACCCGGCCACATGGTCCTCGATAATTTCGAAAATTTTCTTCCAGCGCAGCATCCCCTTCACAGTATAGTCGTCGTTATCAAGGATTCCATTCACCATATTGTACAGCGAAACGAAAGCACCGCCGGAAACCGGATGTTTACCGAAAATGTCCAGAATGAATTGTACAATTTCAACCGCATTCTTCTTTTCAGTTTCATAGGATTCGAGGCGGGAGGGCAACTGCCCGATAATCCTTCCCGCAAGACCGGGGGGGATTGTCGAGCGTAACTCAATCGGGGTTTCCCTGAATTCGTTAATAATGGAGACCGTTTTGGCCGGACATCCGCAGGAAGAACGCACAACCAGTTCCGTCGGAATCACTGTCAGGGGTTCGTTCTTTCTCCCCTCAAACGCCTCCAGGATCAGGTCCAGCGCCTTTTTCGCCATCTCGTAGATCGGCTGCCGGACGCTTGTCAACGGGGGATCGGTATAATCATCCTCATCATTGTTGTCGAACCCCGCAACCGCGACCCGGCCGGGAACACTGAGGCCGTATTCGGCAAGGCGATGCATGACGCCTACGGCCATGTCGTCATTGGATGCGATGACGGCGTCGAATTCCGCCTTTCTCTCCTCGATTAATATCCTTATGGCCTCGTAACCCGTGTTGTAGATAAAATCCCCCGGCAGGACAAGGTTCGGATCCAGCGGGATTCCGCTTTCCTCCAACACTTCCTTATACGCGGACAGCCGCTCAATGGCATCCGGATTCCCTTCCGAACCCCGTATGAAAGCGATCTTCCTTTTCCCGTGGTCCCTGATAAGATGACGTACGGCCGCTTTCATTCCGCTCTTGTTGTCAACCGTGATGGACGGCAAGCCCTCTATCTCCTTCCCGATGCTCACGGTAGGGATGACGGGAAGGGCACGGTAAAACTTTTCGAAACGTTCCCTGTCGACGAAATTCCCGAGGATGCCGGAGGCCAGCACGAGTCCGTCCAGGTCATTGCCGGTGACGAAACTGTAGATGACATTGCTCTGGTAATCGAGGCGGTAAGGGGAATTGATCGCATGGCCCGGCAGGAGAACCAGGTTGATGTCTCTTTCCTCCGCAGCCTCGATTATTCCCATGAACAATTGCCCGGGATACCCCATGTTCCTGAAAATGCTGGTCAAAATCCCTATAGTCGGCCTGGAATTCCCCAACACCCATTTCCTGTTTGCCAACATTCACTCCTTCCCGGTCGGGCCCTGTCGCCCGGTTCAACATGGGGCACTGCAATTGCCGTGCGGGGAAAGGATTATGTAATATGTTTCCACGCTTCCGGCATGATAAAAATTCTAATTTATACGGAGAAAGAATTCAAGGATGTTTGCAAATTCCTGGATATCCGGCATTGATCTTTGAATGACATTCAAATAATTTTTATATTAAAAATTTGATGTATTTTTTATCATTATATGACAGGTAATAATTATATGTACCGAGGGCAAGCAGGATATAGCCGATAATCCAGAAAAAGTCCGGCCAGAAATCGTGATTTTCATTTATCAGTATGATTGAAAAATAACCATACAGGGTATCCGCTATAAAATCACATATAAAACCCGCGATTAATAGTTTCCATGCCAACGCGATTTTCATACCGTAGACAAGAATAAAGTTGAGTGCCCCGGCCAAAAGCAGGATATTGAGAACCGGATAGGTAATATCTATCACTTTATCCATTAAATGGATCCTGGAGTTAGTGATCGTCGGTATAATTATGCCGTATATCAATATCAATGATATTCCCAAAAAAAGTAAAATAATTAAAACACTTCTGATTATGATTTTATTTTTATCCATTTTATAATTCATTTTTAAGGGTATAAAAAATATGGCTATAACAAATAAAAATGTACCGCCCAGCCAGAAAAAATCGGCATACATTGTATTGAGCGGAGTAGCGACAAGATTATTTCTTTCAATGGCCCAGATAATCTCGGCAAACACACACCCCAGGCTTCCCAGGGTCAACAACAACAGGATATATCTTAGGGAACCATTGGTTTGAAGGAAGTTATAGAATACAATTAAAATGACTGAAACAGCAATAAAAACAAAATAGCAGTCAACAACAAGTGCTTCCAGGTCGCTTTCTAAAAAAAGATACAGGATCATCATGATCAATACTGCCGTTATGCCCAAAATAACAGCTGCTTTAAACTTGTAAGCATTTCCCTTTTGCATTCTATATTTCCTTTAAATACCGCCGGAATACAATATCTCAAATCTGCTTAAAATATATAGTATCGTTAATTTTGTCAAGAATAATTTTTCCCGCCTCAAATTTGCTTGACATCAGGTTGTATATTTCATATAGATGAATTAATGGAAAACAAAGATATTGTATTGATTATGCCTCCCCTCTGGAATCCATTACAACCTCCATTAGGTCTTCCTGTTTTGAATGCCTATCTTAAAGAGAAAAACATTAAATTAAGCCAGTATGACCTGAATATACAATTTATCAACAAGATACTCACAAAAGACTGGATGACCTTTTTAATAGATAATTTAAAAGAGAAACTGAGTAATTATGAAAAGAAAAACACCCTTACCTTTGAAGAACAGGCGGCATACATTTCCCTGAAAACGGCATTGTCCGGCCTGGAAAAAAACATTGATATTGGAGAAAAATTACTGCCCAAATTCAAGGAAGATGACTTTTTTTATGATCTTGAAAGCTATCTTTATCTTTTGAAAAAAATCGATGAATCATTTTTATTTATTTCCCAGTTTTATACTGACGTAAAAATGGAGATTATCAACTATTCTTCCCGTTATAAAAACAATAAATCCCAGGACATTATAAAAGCAATCACCGATAAGGATAAAAATAATAATAACCTTTTTTACCACTTCTTTAATCATAATTTTATCAAAGAAATAATGTATAGGGATAATCCCCTGGTTGTCGGCCTTTCCATACTAGACCCTCAGCAACTTATGGCCGCCTTTGCCATTGCCTCGGTTATAAAAGAAAATTATCCCGAGGTAAAAGTAGCCATGGGTGGTCCTCTTATCGCGAAGTGGAATGAAATATTAAAAAAAGCGGACAAATTATATGAAGTGGTTGATTATTTTGTTATTTATGAAGGATGCGGTACAATCGAAAAAATAATCGATGCGCTGAAGAATAAAACCGCCATTGCTGATATTCCCAACCTGTATTACATGGAAAACGGGAAAATTCAGTCTCCCAAAATTATTACGAAAATTATTCACCATCGAATAACGCCGGATTTTGACGGGCTGCCGCTCAATGAATACCTGACGCCACAACTGGTAATCCCCCTCAAGGCAAGCGCCGGTTGTTTTTTTGGAGGCTGCACTTTCTGCGAACATCCCTTTTTAGGAAATCAGAAAGATTATGGTTATCAATTGGCCACACCCGAAGAAATTGTGGACCGGATGGTTTTCCTTTCCGGGAAATATAATACAAATTGCTTCAATTTTACCGACTCATGTTCAGATGCCAGGTTTTTAGGTGAATTATGCGACCTATTGATTGAAAAAAAGCTTGATTTCAAATGGATAATTTTTTTCCGTCTTGATCCCGTGTTAGATGAAACTTTCACCCGGAAATTAAGCAAGGCCGGTTGTATAAAAATATATACGGGGTATGAATCCGCGAATGACCGAATACTCCAGAGGATGAATAAACGTAAATCTTCCGGTCATCTGCCGCAGGTTTTCAAGAACCTTTATGAGGCGGGAATTGCCCTGGGGCTCTTTGTCATGTACGGATTTCCTGATGAAAATGAGTGGGAAGCGGAAAATACGTATAGAACCATAACGGAATTTTTACCGTTTTTTAATCTCCCGGCTTTTACCTTTGAGTTTATTCCATTTATAATGGTAAAGCAGTGTAAAATTTTTGATGATCCGGAAAAGTTTGGAATAGCCTTAAAACCACAGGAAAACGACCTGTCCATTGAATATCAATTCGACTTTATTGATGAGGAAAATCAATATCTGATTGAAGAAACCGATGAAATTTTCGGTACAATGACCAAACAATATAATTCGTTTCTTGATTCATTTCCCATGATGGCTTTTAAAAACGAGGTGAGTCTTGATGTACATGACTGTATGAATATTTTGTATGTGAACAAGTACGGTAAAACATACGACACCTTTCCCGTATATGAAGTGAAAATCAAAAATAAAACAATAAAGAAACCCTTGTTTGGGAAAATCCAGCACACATATATATCTTTGGCAAATAATATTGTATTATTCAAGTCTCCTTTCCCGGTTGGAACCATATGCGAAAACCTGATAAACGAAGCTACCGATTCAATAGTAGAAAATACAGGAGAAGAAGAGTACTATATTTTTGATCCGGGGAAAGAAAGTTACCTGATCATAGAGGAAGACTTATATAATTTGTTAAAAAATAATTTATCAGATAACCAGATATCATCCGAGGTGTTGTTAAGCAAGATGGGAGACGATCAAAAATATAATACTGATTTATTAAATGAATTAATTTCAGACAAATACTTAACTTCCTCTGAAAACAGATTATTACTTTATGATAAATAATATTCCAGAGTTACCTGGAGACCAGGTCTTTTATTTCGTTTAAACTGACAAATATACCCTGCAGCCTCTTCCGCGGATTACTGGTGGTTTTAATGATCATGTCTCCCTTTCCAAGAAGGTCCTCCGCGCCGTTTTCATCGAGGATAATTCTGGAATCCACCTTGGAAGATGTTTTAAAGGATATCCGCGCCGGAAAATTGGCCTTTATTAATCCGTCGATAATATCGGCCGAAGGCCTTTGCGTTGCAATGACGATGTGAATTCCGACAGCCCGCGACTTCTGCGCCAGCCTGATAATCGATTTCTTGAATTGGTCTGATTGATCCTGCATGACAAAATCCGCGAATTCGTCAATAATAATAAAGAGATAAGGGATTTTTTTGTCCTCTTGTTCATTGTATTCAGTTATGTTCCTTACGCCGATTTTCGTAATCTGCTTGTACCGCTGTTCCATCAATTGTTCCGCTTCTTCTGTAAGTAGCATTGCTTCATTTACATCGGTGATTATTTTATGGGCCAACTGGGGGATGTTCTTGTACGGCGCAAACTCAACCCTTTTGGGATCGATGAGAATAATGCTGACGGGTTTATATTCGGAAACAGCCATCAGGTTAAGAATCACATTATTCAAAAAAACGGATTTCCCCGAACCGGTTGTCCCCCCGATCAGTAAATGGGGAAAAGAGGTAATATCTTCCCAATAGCTGTTGCCGTCAGCGGTGATGCCGACAAGCAATGGGATATTTTCTTTTCTATCATCAATATCTTTCAAATACGAACCGAGGCCCGGCTTATCCGGTTCTTCCCGCCCCAGGTAGATGCCGAACCTGTCCGTGTTGGGGATGGGAAGCTCGATATCAAGATTGATACCGCCAAGCCTGAAAGATAACTCCTCCTTGCACTTTTCAATCTCTTTAAGTTGTACGCCGGAGGGCAGTTGGTATTCCAGACGAATCAGCCGGGGCCCTGTCGTTACTCCCGTATGATTGAGAACAATGCCCAACGACTTAAATATATTTTCCACTTTTTTGACAAGCTCGTTTATTTTATCCTTGTCGATGGTGGAAATCTCGGTTTCTAAAAGGGCCGAATAATTGAATTTAAAGGCGGTTTTGGTTGAATCAGAATCCTCGATTTGTACTGCCTGAAATTCAGCCTGTATGATATCCTCGTTATCCGGAATTTTGTCAACTTGCACGGATTGTTTTATTGTCTTCTGATTTTCAGATTCCAAGATCTCTGTTTCCGTTTCTTCCGAATCCGTGTCTTCCTCTTCTTCACTTTCTTCCTGAAACTCGATTTCCTTCCGATCATCCAGCTTCAGTAATTGCTTTTCCCGTTTTCTTTGCTGCCTGTTTATTTTACCGGTCTGAAACAGATGACCTATGGCATTTGAAAAACTCATAAAAAAAAGTTTTATAATTGTTCCTGTTTTTCTAAAGAAGGCCTTCCAGGAGGATTTTTTAATGTAAAGAATGTACGAGATAAATGACCAGGCAAAAAAGACGAATATGAAAGAAAAACCGCCTATCTTCCGGAGGTACCTGGCAAAAATGAGGGCGATTTTTCCGGGTTGGATGGTGTCCGGCAGAATGATAAATGAGACATAATTGACGACGTACACGAGGAAAGCCAGTTCACCCATTCCCAGAATCAGGATAATCCTTTTTCTTTTTACCTTTTGGGTGTCTCTCTGTGTAAAATAGGTGGTTCCCAGAACAATGAAGAAAAGAGGAGTAATGAGGGCAATCCACCCGAACAGATAATAAAGTGTATAATTGAACATTTTAAAGGGCCAGTTAACGTCGGCCACAATAAGATTTAAAATATTCCTGTTGGTAAAATCCAGGAAAAACTGTGGGAATTTCGTAATATCCAGTTGTGCGAAATTGATTATCTGAATGGATGCCAGTACAAATAAAAGGGTACCCAATATATATTTTTTTTGCTGCTTTTTCATTGGGAAAATAATAGACAATAAGGTTATGAATATCAAGGTGGCCGTGTTCTTTTTCTTTGGGGGATATTATAAAATTTCATAATATAAATTGTTCATGAATCGCCTGTAAAACTCACCCCGGTTTATTAAAAATAATCCAAAAATGTATCAAAAAATCTGGTGAAAATAATTGACAATTTAGAAAAAACAAATAATATTCAACTCATTCTCGAATTTTGTAGCTCAATACACCTGAGTGTAAGAGGAGATGAAAATGGGGGATCAGAATTTAACGAACGATACGGAAAAACCTCCGTCGGGTTCCCTGGCATGGGTTGATTCGGAGGAACCTCCGAGTCTTAAGACCGGTACTCTGGGTAATACCGGGGGCCGTGCTGTTTCCTTCCTTCCTTTTGAATTTATCATTGAAAACAGGAAAAAATCATTTCACCGGGCTTTCAGTCTTCATCCGGGCACGGATAAATTCGTCAGGGATTTCTTTCCGGGCACTGCCCCTGAGGAATGGACGAACTGGAAGTGGCAACTGGCCAACCGTATAAAGGGGTATACCGAACTCGACCGCTTTTTAAAACTAACGGAAGCTGAAAGGCGATACTTCAAGGGTGACCTGGAATACCAGCCGCTCAGCATTACCCCGTACTACCTGAGCCTTATTAATCCCGCCCTGCCGGAGGACCCGATCAGGAAAATGGTAGTACCGACAATAGACGAGACGGTCGTCGCCGGGAATGAATCCATCGACCCGCTCGGTGAAGACGAAGACAGCCCCGTTCCCGGTATTATCCACAGGTACGCGGACCGGGTCCTGTTCCTTGTAACCAATTTCTGTTCGACTTTCTGCAGATACTGCACACGTACCCGTCTCGTGGTTTGCAGGGAGGATTCGCTTAAAGCCAGGGAACGGTGGCAGCGGTGTATTGATTACATCGCCCGGCACAGGAAAATAAGGGATGTTCTCGTCTCGGGAGGAGACCCCCTGACCCTGTCCGACAACGCCGTCAACTGGCTGTTGTCCGGATTGAGGGCCATACCCCACGTAGAAATCATCAGGATAGGCACCAAGGTCCCTGCGGTCCTGCCCTTTAGGATTACGGCATCGCTAAAAAATATTCTACGTAAATACCACCCGCTTTACATAAACATTCATTTCAGCCATCCAGGTGAACTGACCGGGGAAGCAAAAACCGCCTGCACGATGCTGGCGGATGCCGGCATCCCGCTCGGGAGTCAGACCGTACTGCTGGCGGGAGTGAATGACGATGTTGCCACCATGACGGCCCTTATGCACGGCCTGCTTCAGGTCCGGGTCAAGCCTTATTACCTTTACCAATGCGATCTTGTTCCCGGTACGGGACATTTCCGCACACCGGTTTCCAGGGGCCTGGAAATCATGAGGGGATTACGGGGACACACGTCCGGTCTCGCCGTTCCGACATATGTAATCGACGCTCCTCATGGTGGCGGGAAAATTCCGATGCTTCCCGAGTATGTCTGCGCCGAAACGGAAAACGGCTATCATTTCCGTAATTACATGGGACGGGAGATAGTCTACCCGCATAAATAAAGGCCGTGAATTCGGACCAGGGGTAAAAGGGAGTATAAAGAATGCACATTGGTTTCACTTATGATTTAAGGCAGGATTATCTGGACAAGGGGTATTCCCCCGAGGAAACGGCCGAGTTTGACAGCGCCGAAACGATCCGTTACATAGAGACCGCGCTTGCGGAACTTGGACACCGGGTTGAAAGGATCGGGAACCTGGACAGCCTGGTGAGAAGGCTGGCGCAGCGGAAAACCTGGGACCTGGTGTTCAACATCTGTGAAGGTCTGAACGGTTTTTCAAGGGAAGCCCAGGTGCCGGCATTGCTCGACGCGTACGGTATTCCCTACACGTTCTCCGACTCCCTTGTTCTTTCCGTATGCCTGAACAAGGGAATCACCAAACACGTAATGCGGAGCATGGGGCTGCCCACGGCGGATTTTTACGTCATTGCCCGAGAAGAGGATATTGAAAAAGTCAGGATACCGTTCCCGCTTTTCCTTAAGCCCGTTTCCGAAGGTACGAGCAAGGGAATTGACGGCGATTCCAGGGTAGAAAACAGGGATGAACTGCGTTCATTAAGCGCTGGTCTGTTAAAAGAATTCAGACAACCGGTACTCGTGGAGGAGTACCTGCCCGGAAGAGAATTTACCGTCAACATCCTTGGAACGGGAGACGGCGCCGAGGTTATCGGCGTCCTGGAAGTCATAATTCGTCCCGATGCCGACAGCACGGTATATTCCTTCCGCAACAAGGAATTCTGTGAACTGCTAGTTAAATACGTACTGGCGGTCGATCCTGCCGCCCGGGACGCGGCCGGACTGGCACTCGCAGCCTGGAAAGGTTTCGGCTGCAGGGATGCCGGGCGGGTCGACATCAGGCTGGATAAAAACGGTAAGCCGAAATTGCTAGAAATAAACCCGCTTGCGGGACTGCATCCGACCCATTCGGACCTGCCGGTTGCCTGCACCCTTGCGGGAATATCGTATCGCGACCTTATAGACAGGATAATCCGGTCCGCGGCATCGCGCAACGAACCAAAAAATGCAAAAGGATCCATACCATGCAGAATATAATTGACTTAAAAAGGATATATGAAAGCAGGCTGGGGCTTCCGCTCATTGAACGGGTGGACATGTCCATATTTTTAAAACCGTATCCGCTGAAAAACTGCCTGCAGACCGACTGTGCGGACATCTGCTGTTCCGGCGGCTCCACGATGGATATCGCAACATTCAACAAACTGTTGCCCTACAGAAGCGATTTCCCCTCGATCCCCTGGGACGATTTCAATTTCGAACCGGATGAATGCAGTCCGGGAAATACGGGGTGCTACACCCTTTTTGATAACGGAATTTGCATGTTCCAGAATCCGGGTGCGCGCGGATGCAGTATCCATACCTATTGCCTGAACAATGCCTTGGATTTCCGGGAACTAAAATTTTTCACCTGCTGCATGTTCCCCTGTGAAGTGAACCGGCTGGAAAACATACCTCACGTTCTTACGGCGGGATATGAACTCCGAATGGACGGATTCTCGCTCCCGTGCCGGGACACCGGGCAAAGCACGGTATATGCAACAGCAAGGGAGACCATAGGCTACTATTACGGGCAGGAGCTGCTGGACGAACTTGACCGCCTGGCTTCTATAACACGGTAAAGGATATAGAATGGCTCGCGTGGCGCTTACCTACAACCTCATTCATGAGAATGAAATCGGGGACCAGCCCGTTGACCGCATAGCGGAGCTGGATTCACCCCAAACCGTTGATGCCGTCCGGGCAGCCATCGAATCCGGCGGCCATACCGTTTTATTAATCGAGGCCGATGAAAACGCGTTCCGGAAATTCCGCGATGCGAGGTGGGAGATAGACATAGTTTTCAATATCGCGGAAGGCCTACGGGGAGAATCGAGAGAATCCCACATTCCGGCCATGCTGGAAATGCTCGGCATCCCTTACGTGGGATCGGGACCCCTGACGCTCGCGGCATGCCTCGACAAGGAGCACACGAAGAAGATACTTGCCTTTCACGGCATACCTTACCCGGCGTACCAGGTGTTCATTACCGGTTCTGAAACCCTTGATCCTGAATTAAAATTTCCCCTGATAACCAAACTCGCCTGTGAAGGGTCCAGCATGGGGCTTACTTATGATTCGGTAACCGAAAATGCCAAGGACACACACGAACAGGTAAACGGTCTGATGAAAAAGTACGGCGGACCGGTTATCGTCGAGGAATTCAAAAGCGGCAGGGAATTCGGCATCCCCGTCATCGGCAATGAACTCCCGGAAACATTACCGGTAATCGAGTATAAATTCCACGGGGAAAAACCGATAACGATTTTTGTACCGGACAATGAACTGGGTTTTTTCAAAGAGAAAAATTACCGGATACTGGAATATGCATTGCGGCGAACGGGTTGTATACCCCTATACACGCCTGTCTCATTAAAATCCTGAGATTATAGGAGAATACCATGAAAATATGCAATGAATGCGTAAAAACGAGAACCAGTTGCTGCAACAACAGGGAAATCTTTCTCACCCCGGGTGATATTTTTCGAATCTCAAACTATACCGGTTCGGTGGATTTTTTTTCCTTTGAGAAGGTGGGAGACATCTCCTATCTTGAACAGCCGGACGATCCGAACTGGAATAAATATACCCTGAGAAACGACGGAACGAGAAGGGTCCTGATCCGCAGGGAAAACAGGGACTGCCTGTTCCTGAAAACGAACGGCTGCGAGCTGCCGATGGATATCAGGCCCCTGTTATGCCGTCTTCACCCCGTTTTATACAACGAAGAACGTATAACAGGTTTTGAAAAAGATTGCCCGGCAGAAATACTGCCCCCCGGTGTTACACTGCTTGACTCCCTGGGAATGGACCTGGAAACCTGTGAAAAGTGGCGGACACAGCTTTATAACGAGATAAGTCCTTAAACCGGTTTACGATACAAATAAAAAAATACTCATTTCCCTTCACTCCTCGTCTATTTCAACCCTTCCCGCCAGTCCCTTTCGCTGTTCATACCGGATGAGTCCGGGATTACGATCACCGTAAAACCAGCGGTAGGAGAAAAAAATGATGCCGCCGTTTTTATAGACATTCCCGATCCTCAGGTAAGAACCGAATTTTTCATCTTCTAATTTTTCCTTCTGGGTTGTAAACAGGATCTTCCCTTCCGGTGAGACAACATGAAAATGTTCACTGCCCGTCATGTAATACACATCATGATTTTCAACACAACAGGTACAGAAAAAATTCAGTTTAAAAACAATCTTGCCGGGCTCCCTTTTATGCCTGATCTCTCCCCTGGTACCTTCGAAGATGAACACCGTTGTATCCGATTCTATCATGGATTTATACCCGGAGATATTCCCATAGATGTCCCGGCCACTGATTGTGTCCTGATGCCGGTGCAGATTCCTAAGCGCGGGGTCTTCAGGAATCGTTTCAAGGAAATCAAGCAGCTGCCTGATCTCATCCCTTTTTTTGTTATGTTCGGGATTCTCGCCGGTTGATTTAACGGCCAGGATTACTTCCGCAAGCACCTCATCCCCGAACCTCTCGGCAACAAGGCCCTGGAACCGGCCGTTTAAAAATTCCTCGTGCGTGCAGGAGCCGGCAATATCGCTCATCCCCGTACCGTAATTATGGCCGACAACGACCGAGTTGAAATGAACGTCCACGTACTCCGTCCTGTTGCCTGTCTGCTTTACCCAGGATGTTTTCATATAAACAATTATAATTGTATTGCCTGTCTTCTGCCACATTAAAACGTTCGACTCTCACGAGCCTTATTTCACCGCACCCTGTTACAGGAAGTTATACCCGGAGACGCTGGATGGCCAGAACCTGGGCTGGCCGCCTCATGGAGGAAAACGATGCACCGGAAGACCAGTTCAAACGTCTGGGCTTAAACAAAAACCGCTGTCAGTGAAAGGAACTGCCGCCGGCGAGGGAAGATTGTCAGTCCGCCGGCTTGTGTTTTTTATTTTTCTTTTTTCCGTACAGCATCGCATCCGCTTCCTTGAGCATCAGATCGAGCGACTTATCGGAATCGGCTTTCCGAAAAGACCACCCCATGCTCATGGAAAGCCGGTAGGGTTTTGAAGATTTCCTGTTGAACTTGTCAATGATACGCTTCAGTTTCTCTTCCATCTTCTTCTGGTAATTTTTATTTATACCCATGGTAAAAACGACAAACTCGTCCCCTCCTCTACGGGCCACAATATCCGTTGTTCTGAATGCCGACAACAGGATGGAGGTAATCTTTTTTATAGCGAAATCCCCTTCGTCGTGGCCGAAGGTGTCGTTTATTGCTTTCAATCCGTACATGGCCTTGCCGTCCGCAACCTGTCCCATTTCCGTTATGCGAATTATGGAACCCCTGAACAGGTTTTCCAATGAACGCCTGTACGCCCCTTCGGGTAAATACGGGCATAAATGGTAATAGATCCGGTAAAGCGCTGCCGGCCAAAGGGTGACGGGAAATGTTTTCAGTTCCGGATCGTTCATTATCCAATCAAGTTCCCACTCAAACTTACCTGCTTCGGCAGACAATGCCTGCTTTTCCTCCCCTTTCCGAGACAAGGTACCGGCCCATAGGGATGAAAAACTCTCCAATAAATTCCTTATTTCACGGCCGGGGAAACACACCCGCATGAATTCCGGATTACTGTTTCGGTCGGTAATATTACTTCTGAAGAAACCTCCCTTCCATGAATCAAATCCATAATCGTATCGACAGCCGTCCGCCCCTGTTTATAAAGGGGCTGGCGCACCGTTGTCAGGGGCGGTGAAGTATAGGAAGCCTGGGGCAGATCGTCGAATCCCGTGACAATGACATCACCGGGAATGCGAATATTCCGGTTCCGGAGTTCTTCCTGGGCGCCCAGGGCCATGTTGTCGTTCGAAGCGATGACGGCATCAAAACGGACCTTGCGCCTATCAAGCAATTCCCTGACGGCGGTATTCCCGCTCCCAGGTAAAAAATCGCCGAACACCAGAAGCTCGGGGTCAAATTCAATACCGTGGGCATCGAGTGCTTTACGAAAGGTTTCGAACCGTAACTTCGCCTCTTTATTGTTTCCGGGACCATGGATAAAAGCAAAACGTTTAACACCGTGGACGGAAACGGGATGATTGACGATATTTCTTATCCCTGTCTGATTGTCTACGAGAATGCTTGGTATTCCCTCCAGGGGTATACCGATGCTGGTCATGGGAATACCGGTGAATTGGCCCATAAAGTCCTCAATTTTCGTTTTTTCGGTAAACAGGCTGGACATCCCCGAGGCAACTATAAGCCCGTCGATCGCGGCCGGGGTTATTAATTGATGGGTTGCGGCAGTCTGATAATCGAATCCGCGGGAATTATTATGCCGGACACCGGTAAAAACAAATATGCTCGTGTTGTGTTCACTGAAGCCGGCCTCTAACCCTGCCAAAGCGCCGTTGTATAATACCCGTAGAGATAAAAAATTAAAAATCCGAGGGCTGGTTTATCCTTCTTTTTATCAATCGCGAATCGACTCGTATGATGAACCTTTACTTAATGATAATCCAGTCCACGTATTTTTTCAATAAAGCAGGCGTTGATGTATTCCGACGGTTGCGTTATAGTGCGCTTATGGAATATGGCGAATTCATAAATAACGGACGGGAATACAGGATCAATACACCAAAAACACCGGCTGAATGGTCAAACTACCTGTTTAACGGCATGTATTATATGCGTCTATCCCAGACGCTCCAGGGAGACTCAAGATGTCTGCAACCCCTTAAAGACAACCACACCAATGGTTACAGATTTTTCTATATCCGGGACCATGCATCCGGGGTATGTTTCAATCCCAATTATGTGCCGTTAAAATCTTCCCTTGACCGTTTCCATTGCATCCATGGGATAGGTCATTCACAATTGAATTCGCTTGCCCTCGGTCTCGAGACGGACATCCGGGTATTTGTCCCCGTTACCGGTACGCATGAAATCTGGACGGTCCGGATCAAAAATCAAGGTCCAGAAACGAGGAAACTCTCCCTGTTCACCGTCTTTTCATTGAAAACGGAAAAAATAATGGGCACGAAGACATTTTATGATTCATCGTCAAGCATACTGTTGAGTCATGCATTCCCTCACCATACGTTCTATCAGGAGGCGACGCAATTAAAAAACAATAAAAATACGACCTTTGTTTTTTCAGACAGGGAACCGGACTCGTTTGACTGCTGCCGGCTGCGCTTTTTCGGCGGTCCGGATATTACGGAAATGCCGGCAGCCGTAAACAAAGGCGAGTGCAGCGGCCTTTTATCGGAGTGGGAAAGCGCAGTCGGCGGTTTTGAGCACAGGTTTACCGTAAAACCGTCCGAAGTTTTTGAGGTCCATTTTGTCATGGGCAGCGCCGACGGCAAGGAAGAGGCTGTTCAACTCAAGGCAGCGATGTGTAACGGCAACAACCTGTCAGGCGAATTTGAGAAAGTAAACAGGTATTGGGAAGACATGTGCGGCAGGATATTCATACAAACGCCGGATAAAAACCTGAACAGCCATATCAATTACTGGATTAAAAAACAAATAAGCTGGCAGGCCCGTACAAAACGGAATGATAAAATGTGCCCTGTCAGGAATGAACTGCAGGACGCAATGGGGTATTCCCTGTTTGCCCCGGAAGATTCGGATAAATTTTTCAAGGAAGTCATGGAGTGGCAGAAAAAGGACGGTTATTTGCCACAGTGGCACATGTCCGGGAAAGATGAAGCCCCGTCAAAACTTGCGCAATTGGTACACAAGGACGCCCCGGTATGGCTTATTCTTTGCCTTTGCACCTACATTGATCAGACCGGAGACGTCGGTATACTTGATAAAAAGGCGGACTTTTATGAAAACGGGCAAGAGGGAACGTATTACGAACACATGGTCCTGGCCGCCTTCTATGCGTCAAACGATCTGGGACGGCACGGACTGTCACTGATGGGGGACGGGGACTGGACCGACCCGATCAATGGCCCCGGCCGCAAAGGAAAAGGTGAATCCGTGTGGACTACAATGGCCCTCAGGTATGCACTACTGAAACTGATCCCTTTCTGCAGGAAAAAAAACGATGATCAGACGGCTCAAAAACTTGAACGGATTGCCGATGAACTGAAACAAGCCGTGGAAAAATCCGCCTGGGACGGCGGCTGGTACATCTACGGGTATGATGATGAAGGAAAAGGTTTCGGCACCTCGAAAGATGAAGAAGGCAGAATCTACCTGAACGCGCAGACATGGGCTGTCATAAGCGATATTACCTCGGGAGAACGGAAGGAAGCGTGTTTTAAAGCCATTGACCTGCTGGATACCGACTGCGGCCCCGTTCTTCTCTGGCCGCCGTTTTCAGGATGGAATGACAGGGTCGGACGGTTAAGCGTTAAACTGGCCGGTGCAACGGAAAACGGATCGGTATACTGCCATGCCGCGCTTTTCAAGGCTCTGGCTGATTGTTTGGCCGACCGTCCCGACAAGGCTGTAGACACTATAAGTAAAATTCTTCCCACGAATCCGCTTAATCCTCCTGAAAAAAACCTGCAGGTCCCTATTTTCGTTCCCAATTTCTATTTCGGCCTCAATAACTCACCTAACTTCGGGCGTTCCAGCCGGAACAATGCGACCGGTACAGTGAATTGGCTTTTAGCCGTTGTCATAGAATATATCCTTGGTGTCCGGGCCACGGTGGACGGATTGCTGATCAATCCCCGACTTCCGGCCGATTGGGACGCATGTAAAATAACGAGGAAGTACAGGTCTGCGGAATACAGGATCAACCTGCATAAAACCGGTCCGGGTAAGCACAGTGATATCAAAGAAATCAAGGTAAACGGAAAAACCATTAAAGGCTGCCTTCTGCCTTATACGGCTGATGAAATATTCAACGTTGATGTTCAACTATAGAATTCCAGCCCGGTACAGTCACTGTCAACGTTTGACGCGGACATTCCCTCTCCAGACAGACCAGACCTGGTCCTCATCGGCAGGCTGGCAATAATCGGTTAGCATGGTGGCGGTAAACGCACCGCTGGCCCAGCCGAACTGCAGCCATTTTCCCGGTTCCCAGTTCTTCAGAATGGCGTAAAGCAGTCCTCCCACAAAGCCGTCGCCCCCTCCTATCCTGTCCAGGACCCGTATATCCCGGGGTTCCACTATGTACCACTTATTACCGGCTGACATGACGGCTCCCCAGAGATGATGGTTCACATTGACCACCTCCCGCAGCGTGGTTGCAAAGACTGACGCCGAAGGAAACGCTTTTTTTACCTTTTCCATCATGCCTTTGAATCCGTCGATTTTGGCGCCTAACAATTTGCCGCCGGCTTCAGGCCCTTCGATGCCGAGGCAGAGCTGAAAATCCTCCTCGTTGCCGACGAGAATATCCGCGGCACCGGCAATCTCCGTAAAAATTTCCCGCAGTTCCTTTTCCCGGCCTTTCCAGAAGGAGGCACGGTAATTGAGGTCAAAGGAAACACGGGTTCCGTTTTTCTTCGCCGCCCGGGCAAGCTCAAGACAGAATTCACCCGTTTCCGGTGACAGGGCACCGATCAATCCGGACATATGCACAATCTGCACCCCTTCCCCGGTAAAAATGCGGTCAAGGTCGAAATCTTTCACATTGAGCGTGCGTCCCACTTCCCCGGCCCTGTCGTTCCACACACGCGGCCCCCTGGACCCATATCCGCTGTCCGCCATGTTGATCTGGTGCCGGTACCCCCAGGGCCCTCCCTGAGGGACTTCCGGACCTTCAAACGTCATATGCCTGGAGGCAAGATTGTCCTTAATGATCCGGGCTATGGGGCTGTCCTTGACAAAGGACGTGAGAACCCTCACCGGCAATCCGAGATACGATGCCACGCTCCCCACGTTCGATTCCGCGCTCGTTGCCTGCATGAAAAAATTACGGCTGCTGTGGACCGGCTGACCCTCCATTGGTGTCAACCGGATGCCCATGCTCGTGGGGATCAGCAGGGCGATGGCGCTGTTTTTACGCAACTCCATATTCATATTATACTTCCTCCATTGTTACACGCCCGAAAAAGCGTTAAAACCCCCGTCAACCGGTAAAACCGTACCGGTTACGAACTTCGACAGGTCCGACAATAAATAGAGGACGGCGCCGCGAAGTTCATCCGGCGTACCGAAACGTCCCATGGGGGTGCCATTGACTATCTTTTTGCCGCGTTCGGTCAAATTACCCGTTTTTTCATTCGTCAACAAAAAACGGTTCTGTTCCGTTAAAAAAAATCCGGGAGCGATGGCATTCACCCGCACATTCACTTTGGCAAAATGCACGGCCAGCCATCTTGTAAGGTTGTTGACGGCCGCCTTGGCCGCCGAATAGGCCGGAACCTTTGTCAAAGCACGAAAGGCGGTCATGGATGATACATTTACTATGGCGCCTTTCCCCTTTTCGACCATGTCCGGAGCCATGACCATGGTCGGCAGCACGGTTCCCATTAAATTGAGGTCAAAAACCTGCTTGAATCCTTCCATATCAAGCCCGAAAAAAGTTTTATCCAGTTCGGGGAAGAGCGTCTTGTCGACCATCTCTACCAGCGTGGTAGCACCGGGCGAATTTCCTCCGGCACAGTTTATAAGCATGTCGATTTTTCCTAAAACCCGGTTCACTTCTTTTTTTGCCGCATCCAAAGCTTTCCTGTCGCAGACATCCGCCGCGATGCCCACACTCTCTATACCATACGATTGCTTCAGGCTTTTCGCAGCCCTGTCGGCTTTTTCTCCGTGCAGGCTCAGCACGGCTACCTTGACACCTGCCGACGCCAGTCCTTCCGCCAGGGCAAACCCGATGATCCCGCTCCCGCCCGTTATCACGCTGACTTTACCGCGCAGGTCTTCAAATGTACAAGTTTTCAACATATCGCCTTACTCCCATATAGTGAAGGTAAAAATATTTGGGTCTTCTATTTCTTTAGCAAATATAAATGACATATGGAAAAATTTCAAGTTTACAGTAATTTTAAATATCCATGACACGTACAATAAAGTAAGAAAATACTCCGTTTCATAAAATTAAAACCTTTATACATTGATAACCCAAGTTTGGGAGCAGACTAAAATCTGCCTCAGACAAAGCGGTAACCCAGGTTTTTACTGTACACTATATTGGACTGTTTATGCACCTTTACAACGGGGCTTCGGTTATGTAATCAACTGCAACAAATTTAAACCATATATGCTGCCGGTGTTTTTTACGCTGTACCTTTTCAGGCCATTTGTCGGGCTGCACAGGAATCCCGGCTCTACTTCGCTTGCCTCCGCACAGGACCCGGATCATTGACCCGCTAATAGACCCAGAAACGCATTAGCGTTTCTATAGTAGCGATCTTACGCTCAGATGCCGCCGTGCTTCCTGTTCCGCCCTCAAAGCACAACGCTACAGCAAAAAAACGCTATTGCGTTTTGGGTTGTGCGATGGCAAAAAAAGCTTTTAGAGAGGACAATCTTACAGAAAGTGGACACACCTCACCTGTATCATTTTTTTGATTTCTGTTCTTTTCAAAGCCTCCGTTCACCATTTCCCGCTGCTTCCCGGTTTTAAGACAGACACAATACACAGTACCTTTATAATCATAAACCACATTGGCGTCGTATTGCCGGG
>JAFGKU010000050.1 GCA_016928415.1 Spirochaetales bacterium | reverse complement strand
CTTTTTTGTTACGATTGATAAAAGTCTTTTTCATCAGTATCTGGGTTTTCTGAAAACCCAACATTAAATGTTAATATCATTATTGAGAAAAAGCCAGTAAAAATTTATATTAATACATGGAATTTTTTTACATTTTGTCTAAAAAACTTGAATAAGTAAAAAAAATGGTCGATTTTATAGGAAGAATGAGAAATTTATTTGAAAGACTCGCTCCCATAGTTAGCCTGATCGTTATCTTGTTGTGGCTGTCTGCATGTATTGAAAAAACCGGGAACCTGCTGGAAAACGGCGGATTTGAACGGGATTATTTCAATCAGATAGCCATGTGGGGAAATGAAGCGCATATTTATTCCACGGATGCCGTAAGGTTCTTTGTCAAAGACAATGAAGGCCATTCGGGCACCCGGTGCGCGGCGATCGCCAACCTCGTCCCGAACGACTCAAAGATTATCCAGTGGGTCAAGGTAAAGCCCAACAGCCTTTACAGGCTTTCCTGCTGGATCAAGGCGGTGGAAGTGGAGGGGGGAAACACGGGAGCGAATATTTCCGTGCTTGGGATCGGTAATTCCTCCCCCGATTTCAAGGATACGGCCGGCGAATGGGTTTATACCGAATTATACGGCCGGACCGGCTCCCAACAGAACGAACTAGCCGTGGTGGCCAGGCTCGGTTTTTACGGCAGCCTGGTCAGGGGATTGGCTTATTTCGATGACATAGGACTTGAGGAAGTCGGCTCCCTGCCCGCCGATTCCGTACTCGTCCTCAATTTTTTTGATGAAAGCAAAGATTCGTACAAACCGCGGGATACCCTTGTCGGAACCCTGGTTTTAATCGGTGTTCTTGTATTAATCCTGTCGGCAGCCGTTTTAGCGGGAATTTTTCTTTATATAAAGCGTGAATTTCTTAAGGACTTCCTGCGGAAATTTTTTAAAGGAAAAAAAGTCCCCGTGTCGGGTACGGGGAAGGAACGGCGGCTAAAAAAAAGGCTGATAAAGGAGATGGAGGTGCTTGTCAGGAAGAAATATAAACGCGGCCAGTACGAGGAAATTGAATTCAGGAGTCATGACATTTCCGAGGGAGGTATCTTCATTACCACGGATGATTTATCCCAGTTCAAGCTGAATGAAGAAGTCCAGGTGGACATCACATACGAGGGTAACAAATACAGCCTGGGCAAGGCTAAAATTACGCGTAAGCAGAAACGATTGACCGAGGGGGGCATCGTAAGGGAAAGTGGTTATGGATTGGCATTCCTGGAGCTTAAAACCAGCATCTGGAAGGCGATTGCGTCTGCCTTTTGATAAAAAGAACCCCTCCCGGGCGGAATTTATTTCCTGGTTCCCATTTTATCCATTTCATGAATCATCTCTTCCAGCTCCTCGTCAGACTGGTATAAGTCAAGCTTCGTTGTTTGCGTGGTTTCAGCCAGCCTGGCCGCTATGGTTTTTACGGATTGAGAAAAAGGAGAACCGGGATTCGTTATTAATACGGGCATCCGTTTGATGATTGACTGATGAACGGCGGAATCATACGGTATAAATCCCGTGTATTCCACCTGTATTCCCAGGTAGTTTAATATGGTATCCCTCAATTTTATGCCGATTTGTCCCTCGTTTTTATTCCTGCATGCGTTAACTACTATTCTTGAACTGAAATGGTTCACCGCCTTCTGGATGTTTTTTCCGGCTTCTTCCTTCTGCTGCATGATTGCTTTGAAAATATTTTTAAAAGGCGTTCCTTTTTTCTCATTGTTAAGCCGGATATAGTCCATCAAGTGGATTCTTTCATCACTATTCGGGGGAAAGGACAGGTACATAAGCCGGAAGAGTGTCGTTTTTAAAAAATAATAGACATCCAGGACAGCCGTGGGTTCGGGAGTGATTAGAAGAAGTCCGGGGGTTGCCGTCAGGAAAAAATCCACCGTATTATAACTGCTCCCCGCGCCAATATCCAGAATAATAAAATCCGCCACAAGTTTTTTTATTCCATTGATTATCTGCCGTTTTTTTTGATACCTGAGATTGGCCGCGGCCGGGAAGAGGGTGTTGCCGGAAAGGAAAAAAAGACCGGATATTTCGGTCTCGATAATGAGTTCTCTTATGGATTTTTCCTTCCGGTAGATGAAATCGCCCAGACCCCTCGTTTGATTATCCATTGCCAGAAGTGTATGGAGATTGGACCCGCCAAGGTCAAGATCGATGAGAATGACCTTTTTCTTTCTGTAAGCCAATGCAATGGCCAGGTTTAAGGAGAAGACGCTTTTACCCGTGCCCCCTTTCCCGCTTGCAATGGGGATAATCATAGCCATAATTGAACTTTATTTCATCGCAGGTAAAAAATCAAGATGCTATCTGTCCGTGGATAACAGGTCTGGTCTGAAACTTGTTTTTAGAAGTAGATAGATGTAATATCGTACTAAAAGGTTTGCTTTAATCCGGGTAAGTTTTTATAATAGTGTTGTAAAAACTTACCCGGGTAGATTTCATTGCTTTTGAGGTGTTTATGAAGGAATTTAATTTTAAATATACACTCATTTCCATAAAAGCGGTGATTGACGATACGAACACCCTGTCCATCAAACAAGGCTTGAAGACCTGGAAAACCGAAATCTTACGTCTCAAGCATCTTTACGTAATAACCCATCCGGATACAGGCTATGAAATGATACTGACGCATGAGGATGATAACGGCAAGCTGAAGAAAATCCGGCTTAATTCCAACTTCGGGCAGCCGGGATTCCAGGAATTAATAGATGAGCTCCTTAAACTGAGGCCGGACATTGATATCCGGGACAAATCCGTGAAAGAAGCCCATAAAATAATGGGAACCATCAATTTTGTGCGTCTTGCCCCTGTTATTGTGTATATTATTGTCGTCGGGTTTATTGCCGTGTTTTTTCTGCCTTCTCTCATGCATGGACTGGATTCTTCGGAACAAATTTTATCCGTCAGGGACCTGGGAATTCCGGCAGTGTTGAAGGCCCATAATGTCACAATCACCGGCGCCTGTCTTTATATTGAAAATTATATGGCGGTGACCGATTCGAAAGGGAATATCAGGAATTATATCCCCGTCGTACCCGATACATTCATCCCAACGGACCCCATATACCTGGTTCTGGAAACAAATGGAATGACCGAACCTGAGCTTCAGAATCTGGCTGCAGGAGATACTTTTAAAGGTGTCATCCGTAATATATTCTGGGAAGGGCTGTCGCTTGATCAAAAGGCATTCTTTAAAAGCGACCTGAAACTCAATCTTGCCGAAGGCGTGCTTCTGATGCAGTATGATGCGGATGTTAAGGAGGATCTGAATATTGCCCTGATAATCCTGGGCATTGTCGCCGTTATCATGCTGGCCTTTGTTATTATCGTGGCAATAAGAATGCCCAAATAAGAATTCAGGAACTCAATCCTGCGCAATTACAATGATCTTGTCTTCCTCCTTGAAGACAATGGCCGTGCTTTTTAGGGGATCGACCACGATACCGTAGGCTTTTTCCGGGTTGTCCGTAAGTTCCGCTATTTTATAACCGATCGGGATTTCATTCCTTTGAGTGGCGGATTCCAGAACAGTGTAAAAATTGACCTCTATACCGGGTTTTACGTAATTTGCCGCCGGTTTCAGGTAAATTTCAGATCCCTCGGGATCAAACAGGTTGTGGAAAACGGGGTTCAGATATTTGTTCTCTGAAATCTGTGAAAGAAGGAGGCTGATAAGTTTATCGCTGATGATAAAGTCGTTTACCCGGGTTATTTCCGCCAGGTTTCTGTTTTTTATATCGAGCATTTCACTCACGATGGAAAATTCTTTCCCCGTTTTTTGTGCAATATCCCTTAAATGGAGGAGTGTTATAAGCGTAATGGCGTCTGTCTGCTGAACGGGAAGATGATCGTAACAGACAACAATAACATGATGAAAATCCTCGTCGACCAGGTTTTCCAGAACCTTGCGGCTTGTCGTGTCTTCCATCACGTAGTTGATTTTTGTGTTTTTAACGGCATCCATGCATTCCTTTTTAATGATTTCCCTGCCGTCGCTTGAATTGGCCACAATGGTCAGGCTCGAACCATGGGGCACATAATTGTCCAGTTCCCTGATTATGGAAGAAACGCGCCAGTTCCAGCCAAGGATGAGTGTTTTTTCCGGTGGCTGAACCGTTGCCGTCTCTTTAACGATTGTATCATTTTTTATCCCGTAGTCCGATTTGCCGGATAAAATGATTGTGTCATCATCCTCTGAAATGGCAATCAGCTTTTCATAATCACCCAGTTTATAATCCATGGGAGGATTGACTTTCGGTACACCGTTTTTATCCACGATACCGATAACGGCGGAATCCTCGTAATGGAAAAGAATGTCATGGAAGGACTTCCCCCGGAGGGACGGTTCCTCCTTGAAATAAATTTCCACTCCGCCGAAATCAAGCAATTCCGTGTAGACAAATGAAAGACCGGGCTGCCGGCATGTCTGGGCTATGATCCTCGAAATAAGGTCGCCCACGAGGACAACTTCAACCTCATCTTTACCCACTACTTTGGTAATTTCATAATTTTTCGGGTCCCTTATTTCCGCCACGATATTGAACGGCCGTTTTCTTCTGTTCGGGTGGTTGGTAATGGCCAGGATTGTTTTTATCACGCTTGAATCAGGTTCAGGATCTTCCTCGGGAGAGAGAATGATGATGGCCTTGGACATGTTGACATTTACGATTCCGAGGTCGTTTATGTCTATGGGGCTCCCCTGCCGGCATACCACCCGGGTCTTGCCCGTTTTTCCCACCTTGTCGCGTATACTTTCCTCCATTTCCACCTTGTCCGCGGGGCCGAGGATAACAATGCAGGATTTCTTTTGATTTTCATTGGCTAAAACCAGTTCGGAAATGATTGTATAGACCTGTTCATTGAATCCAAGAATGATGGTATGGTTTTTCTCGATTACCTTGGACCTTCCTTTTCTCAATTCCTGAAGCTTGTTGTCCAAACCGGTTGTGAGGACACCTATAAGGGCGCTCATGAAAAAAATGCCCCCGATGGTAACCCCCAGCATGGAAATAAGAAATTCCCAGCGACCTTCATCCCCGGCAACCGTGCCCGCATCCAGGGCCCGCATCATGCTCATCCAGAGGAGTTTCACGAAATCATTCTGCTCCGGATAGTAGTTGAAAGCCCAGATGATGATGGAAACGGTAAAAATGATGATGGCGGAAATAATGGTGAGCCCCAGGATCATGGCAATGGAGCCTCTGGCCATTAAATTGTCGAATCTGTATTTTAGTTTATTCATAAAGGAATTGGTTTTCATCTGTCTAAACCCTTTCTTTATTTTTCTGAAATCCTGTCATTAATAACTATAATTGAGTAATTCACAGGAATGCAAATTTGTTTAATGCCGGGTTTGAAAAAAGTGATGTTTTTTTCCTTATAATACTGAAAAAATGGTTAATTGGGTGTTAATTCCGCCTGTATTGAAATTTTCCTTGACTTCTCCAATTTAGTTCCTTATTTTATAAACGTGAGGGAAATAAAAGGTCAAATCTATTAAAGAGGTCTATTATGAACGTAAAAGTATTAATAGTAATCTTGATGTTATTGTTCATCTTTACGAATCTATCCGGTGAAAATCTTTCAAAATGGACTTTTGACGAAAACGAGGTCAAGGGGAAAATCAAGAGTTATACTTTATATGAAGTAATATACAAGGAAAATTTCGGTGCATGGATCGAGCAGGCCAGGTACAAGGTAATAACCCAGAATTACGATGAACAGGGGCGGATCATGGATACGGTTGTTTTCAATATGGATGGCTCAGTCAAATCAAAGGGCCAGATGAAATATAATTCCAGGGGAGACCTGATTGAAGAGAGGGGATATACGGCTGATAATATTCTTATATTCAAATCAGAATACAAATATGATTCAAACGGTAAAAATACGGAAAAAACGATGTACAGTGCCGGTAATGTCCTTCTGGATAAAATGATATTCACCTATGACAACCGGGGTAACAGGATAGAAGAAGCGCAATATAACGGCGATGGAAGTATCCGTAATATAGTGGTTTTTTCATACGACAATTCAGGTCATCTTCGGGAAAAACTGGAGTACAGGGCGGATGGAATGCTTGTTTTCTGTACCCGCTACCAGTATGACAACCGGGGCTGGCTTAAGGAGAAAGCGGAGCTCACTCCGGATGATACCCTGGTGAGTAAAAAGGTCTATTCCATGGATTCGTACACAAACGTGGACGAAATTCTGTGTGTAAACAGTGCGGGGATAACCGAAGTGAAAATAAGCTATTCTTTTGATGATAAGAGCAATTGGGTTAAAAAAATCAGGTCCCGGCTTTTTGAGGGATTCGGTAAGAAATCCTACAATCCCTATGCCGGTGAGTACAGGGAAATTGAGTATTATTAATCAGGGTATAAACCCCTCACCATTCCTGGTGATTCATCTTTTGAATTATACATCATGGTGAGGGGCTTTTTATATGTCCCTTCCGAATGAGAATTCCAGTGTTTCCTTCCGCGTCTTAATGGTAACATTGTTCGCGTCAGCCTTTTTGTTCTTTTCAACGTAACCGATTTTCCTGGCCCCAATGCCTAATTCCCGCGCCGATTCCATGATGGCTTCCGCCGCTTTTTCGTTGCAGTAAATTTCCATCCTGTGACCCATGTTAAAGACCTGGTACATTTCCCTTGAGGGGATATTTCCCGACTCCCGGATCAGGGCGAAAAGGGGAGGAGTTTCAAAGAGATTTTCCTTGATGATGTGTATCCCCCGCCCGAAATTACCGCATTTGAGCTGTCCGCCGCCTGTGCAGTGTATGATGCCGTGAACCTGTCCGGGGACCGAATCAAGCACTTTTTTAACCAGGGGGGCGTATGTCCGCGTCGGGGAGAGCAATGCCTCGCCGATCGAAAGGCTTGTTCCCGGCAGGCTGTCATCCAGCCTGTACTCACCGCAATAGACTTTGGACGGGTCGATAGTGGGGGAATAGGTTTCCGGGTATTTCTCCCTGTAATACGATGAAAGCAGGACGTGCCTGGCCAGGGTAAGCCCGTTGGAACCCATGCCCGAATTTTCAACGTTTTCATAAACGGCCCTGCCGAACGAGGAAAGGCCGATGATCACATCTCCGGGCCGGATGTTTCCGGCATCCACAACCCGTTGACGGCTCAGGCGGCTGTATACCGTTGAATCGACTATGATCGTGTTGACGATATCTCCGACATCCGCCGTTTCCCCGCCCGCAAACCGGACATTTACCCCGTACGCGGAAAGCTCCCGTGTAAACTCCACATACCCTTCGATAATTTCCCTTATCACCTCGCCGCCGACCCTGTGGGCGTTGCGCCCTATCGTGTTGGAAAGAATGAAATTGTCCGTACAGCCGACGCAGAGCAGGTCGTCCAGGTTCATCACGAGGGCATCCTGGGCAATCCCCTTGAAATAGCGGCTTGTCCCTTTTTCCCTGTAATACAGGTAGGCTGTCAGGGATTTCGTTCCGGCCCCGTCCGCATGCATGACGGAGCAGTATTTTTCATCCTGCAGGAAATCGGGCAGAATGACGCAGAACGCGCCCGGGTACAGGCCTTTGGCGACATTTTCGATGGCTTTTTTTACATCGTCTTTTGTGGGGGAAACTCCCCGGTCAAGATATGAATCAGCTGGCATTTATGGGTCCTTTTAAGGTTTTGGATGGCCACAGTATACCGGGTAATGCCGGTGAGTGCAAGCCGTTTGATACTTGTTGCGGTAAAGTTTTGATAATGGCGCCATTGCACAGGATATTGCATCATTGATATACTGTGTGACATGAATGTTTTTAAGAGAATATTCAATCGTGTAAAAAGATATTTTGACCAGATATATGATCCCGATGTCTTGGTGCCACTTGTCATACCCGCACTGAGTTTACTTTTGTGTGGTATTGGAATATTTATATCTTCATTTACCGAATTAAAAGACATTTCATTTTTCCGGGATTGTGACAGGCTTTTTACCGGAACGGATGTAATAAACTTTAAAGGAAATAGATGCTGGATGAAGGGAGCCCTTATACCCGGAGCGGATACGCGCATTCTGACATCTCCTGTAACAAAAAATTCATGCCTGTATTTTTATTATTTGAAGGAGGAAATCTGGCAGGGTGATGATGGAGAAGAAAGGGACACGGTTGATGAAAAAAGCCGGGTAATTGATTTTTATATAATAATTGATGATAAAAGGCTTTCCATTCCAAAAGATGATCTTGACCTCGCGAAAGGAACGAGGAGGGTTTATAACGAAACACTCGGCGACGGAGGATCCGAATTTCAGATTCAGGAGTACATCATTCCCGTCAATGCCAGGGCCTGGGTTTTCGGGATTCCGCATGATGACTTCGTAAATCCGGCAGCCGAAAAAGTAATAATATGCCTTTCTGAACCCGATGAATACATAGCTTATGTGGAGGACCAAAATGAGGATGCAACAACAGGCATTTTCATTAGCCTCGTATTTTTGGGAATCGGCCTTGTCTTGTCCGGAATCATCCTGTATATCCTGATAATAAAAAAGACGGTTCACATAAAAAAGCTGTATTATGTCAACGCGGAAATCCTGTATAATTATATCATGAGACCAAAGCAGCATTCACTGCTTGTCGGGTCAAAGGTGGAAATAAGGAAAAAAGCCGGCAGTCCCTTTGCCATTAAAGAAGGCAGGATAAAACAGGGTATAAACGGTACCGTACTGTATTTAAAGCCGAACGAAATGATTATTCTGGCCTGGCGTCAGGGTCATTGGTTGTCTTCTTACCCCGATTCCATTGTCAGTCTTTATTTTACACAACATTCGGACGACTCGACAACGATGGAATTGTTCCAATGCAATATGCCTTCATGGTACCGGTATTCGGTAAGAAGGTTTTGGAAAAAATGGTATTTTAGACCTTTAAAAAAATGCCTTAAAAAGGAGAATTAATATGAGTGAATGCATCGACCCCAAGCAATCGGAAGATATCTGGAAAAACCGCAGCCTGATAAAGAACTTCGATGACCTGGAGGAAGCCATCAAAGATTTCTCCCTCCACAAGGTAGCGGTAGCCGCGGCGCAGGATGCGGCCGTGCTGGAAGCGGTAGTAGAGGCGAAGAATAAAAAGATAGCCGATTATCAGCTGGTCGGCGACAGGGAACAGATTTTAAAAATTGCGGAACAGAAGAAGCTTGACATAGACAGGAAAGCGATTGAACACGAGCCGGATGCGGTGATGGCCGCAAAAAAGGCCGTTCAACTGGTCAAAGACGGCCATTCGGATATCCTCATGAAGGGGTACATCCATAGTGACGATTTCCTGAGGGAGGTGTTGAACAAGGACTATGGCCTGCGGGCCCAATCCCTGATGAGTCACGTTTTTATCTGGGAAGCCAAAGACTACGGCCGGCTCATTTTTGTCACGGACGGCGGAATGAACATTGCCCCCGACCTTGTCATGAAGGCGAATATTATCATGAACAGCGTGCACCTGGCCCGTATTTTCGGAATGGATAAACCCAAGGTTGCCGTACTGGCCGCCGTGGAGATGGTGAACCCGGCCATGCCGGCATCGGTGGACGCCACGTGCCTGGCCAAGATGTGCGACCGCCACCAGTATTCCATACCCTGCATCATCGACGGTCCCCTGGCCCTGGATAATGCACTGAGCGAGAGGGCGGCCAAACACAAGAAAATAACAAGCGAGGTTGCCGGTCACGCCGACATTCTCGTGGTGCCCGATATTGAGGCGGGGAACATGCTTGCCAAAAGTTTTGTCTACCTGGCTAAAGGGGACATAGCCGGCGTAATCGTCGGTGCCAGGGCACCGGTTGTTCTCACAAGCCGTGCCGATTCCGCCCGCTCCAAGCTTTATTCCATAGCAAGCGCCGTTTTAATGTCGGCATTCGAGCGTCATGTATGCCTGAAAATAGGCCGCGTGCATTATTGATGGCGGGAATCCGGGCCCGTTCTTAAAAACGGGACCTGGATTCAGTGGAAGGCCGGGAATTCACTTGTGAGAATCGTATGTATTGTGCGGTGTCAATCTATGTTGACAGCCACTTCCTGAATCTTATCCCGCCACCGACCAGAATTAACACTGCGCAGATAACAACCGTAATGATAATTGCCGCAAAATTATCGTATCCAAGATTTATCCGCTTTATGAAGATACCGGCAAAAGCCCAGACAACCACTCCTCCGTATATCAGGTCATTCCGGGTGAAAACAACCGCCAAGGTAATGAGTGTACCGGCAATAATCATGGCTATGGTCCAGAATACGGGAGACAGGCCAAAACCGTCCCATCCCATGTTTACGAGGACCGCGGTTACATTGGCAATCGTGGCAATCGTAATCCATCCCAGGTAGAGGCTGAACGGGACGTGCACAAGGAATTTCTCTCTTTTGGATACCGGTTTCGTCCCGGTTCCCAACTTTAAATAGACCGTCAAAAGGGAGGCCAGGAGTAAAAGCATGATAACGAGGGACAGGAAAACCTGTTCATAGTGCCAGGCAAAAATCCAGCCTATGTTCGCAGCACATGAGAGCACGAAGAAAATACCGATTTTTTTGATGAAATGCGCTTCCGCATCGTTTTTACTGAATATCGATAGAAACTGGTACACGCTGAAAGCAAGCAATGACAGGTAAATAACGCCCCATATGGCAAACGTTAATCCGGCCGGGACAAAAAGATTGGGATAGGCATCGGACAAGGCTCCGGTGTTTTTCCCATTGATAGGCAGAATATTGGCCAGGGCATTGATAACGACTACGGCGGTAAACCCGATTGTATTCAGTACCGGTAAAATAAAACCTGTTTTTTTAGTATCCATTCTTACCTCCTATATTTGATAGTAAAATAATAAAAACGATTTGAAGAGTACAGACAAAATTTGATTTTTCATGAATTTCTGTCGGGTTTGCTGAACATCTCCCTCTCCCATTTGTCTATCCGCCTGGTGTCTTCCTTGAAATGCTTGAAAAATAAATTAACCATTCTTCTATTCGGATAGTGGAAACCGTCATGGTACAGCTTGTAAATGCCTGACTTGACATCATTGAACAAAAACCAGCCGATAGCCGCTGCCGCGCTTCGGCTCCTCCCCTCGTCGCAATGAATCACCATGTTTTTGCAGTTCCTGTGCACATCGAAAAAGTCTATAATCTTTTCAAGGTGATTTTCATTGAAGGAATATAATCCACTGTTTAAATCTTCCACATCGTAGAATTTTAATAACAGTATTTCCCTGTACAGATGTTCGTATTTCAGTACCGGGAATTCGTTTCGGGGGTCGGTAATCCGGATCATGACATTATACGCATTGGGGTCGGGCATGAATGTGATTGCCTTTTTTTTATCCAGTATAAAGGTTCCCATACCAGCCTATTATATCCGAGAAATCGGGGGAAATTCAACTCCTATTTTACAGGATGAATTAATAATGTTTCAGAGGGGCCGTTTATTTTTGAGCCGGGAAAATAAATTGAACAAATCGGATAATAAGTCTATAATGTAAGAAGTTGTACGAGGACACATTTGAGGAGACGATG
This sequence comes from Spirochaetales bacterium, assembly GCA_016928415.1. GTDB lineage: Bacteria > Spirochaetota > Spirochaetia > SZUA-6 > JAFGRV01 > JAFGKU01. The sequence goes on along the minus strand of JAFGKU010000050.1, from coordinate 8,707 downwards.
ATGAATATTCCCCATTTTATAAAATTCAACAGTATGGATTTTGATACGAAGATCGTCTGTAAATATATAGAGGACGATAATTCCATAATATTTTTAAGCATTGAAGGCGACATGGAAACCTTTTATACGCGGTTTTTCATGTCCGATATGTTCATGCTTCTGGACAGGGAGAAACACCTGAAAACCGTGTACCTGGATTTTGACAAGGTCAAATATGTCAGCTCCAGCTTTATCGCCTCCCTTCTTCAAATCATCAACAAGGCGAAACTTGCCGATGTGGATATTTTTTTCCTTAACCTGAATACAAGCATGCACAATGTCGTCGATTCCATGGGACTGGCCCATTTTGTCAAGGAAATCGATACGAAGAAGCATAAGACTTTTAAAATTGTCTGTAAAAAGTGCAAAAAAAACCTGGTAGTCAGTCAGGTGGGGGATTTTGAATGCCCCTATTGCAGGACCCTGCTGCATATCAGCAAGCGGGGTGTCGTAAAATAATATTTCAGGTTTGGTTTTTTAACATACGTTTTTTCACGCCGAAAACAGTAAGAATGGTTAAAACAGCCAATATGAGCAATCCCGGCTCACTCATCTGGACGGGCTGTTCCATCGGAGTCATGTATTTTTTCCCGGCGAGCACCTGTTCCTGTTTGGCCAATAAGGCTTTCTCCTGCGCCGGGTTTTCCACAACAATAAAGGAGGTAACGGGTGAGAGAACATGGTTATCAAGACTGTTTTTATAAACCGCCAGAAATTTTTCTTCATATCCCGAAGGGTACATGTTCATTTCCATCCATTGACGGTGATTTATTACGGCTTTCTCCCATCTTTTTAGCAGAGGTTGATTCTTCGTGGATTCTTTTACATCGTTTGGGAAAGACCCGGGGAGGGACAGGATGGCAGACGAGTCTCCCTTCCTGAGAAATATGCGGGGATTGACGGCATCAGGCCAGGCGATCACCGGTTCGGGAGGCGGAAGGGATATGACGGTAGCCTCGGCCGGATTTACCGGTTTTTGTCCCAGCTTGCACTGGAATACGTTTTTTTGATTATAGAAAAAATAATAATAATTTGTGTCAGGCAGCAATGCGGCCGCCAGGTTTATATCGCCGGAAATGATTGCCTTCTCCGGTTTCGGGCTGAGTACGACCATAACCGGACAGGTTTTCTCCGCATAATGACTCAGGATAATATGGTTTTGGACCCGTGAAAGGTAGAAACCGCCTTCCATGTCCATTTGTTTCCAGTTTTCCTTCCATTGGCCGTTCCAGGCAAAAGTCCTATAAGTGTAATTGGCCAGGTGTACGGTTGCCTTTGACCGGTCCACCTGAAAGTTGGTCATAAAATGATTGAGCAGGCCGTCTATCCTGTTCAGTGTCATTTTTGAAGCGGATTTTGAGCAGTCAATGATAAAATGATAAACCGGCTCACGTGTAAATTCGTCCAGACTTTCCCTGATACTGCCGGGTAAATACACTACTTTCTCATTAAGCTTGACGGCATTGCTTCCGGGTTGGGAATTTCCGCCTAATTTTATCGGGGTTCCGTCAAAATTAAAATTAAACGGCTCCTTGTGAATGATTTCAAATCCTGTTTCCCGGGTTCCCTTCGGCGGGACGGGAAAAATTTTTAATGTCAGGCTTCCATCCTTCTCATAGTACAGGAGCCCCGGGTCCTTTCTGACCGATGTAATTTGTTTGTATGTCCATAATGCCGATTTTTTTTCCGTTAGCAGGCCGCTTTTTTTTACGCCGTCTATGACAAGGTAATAATCGGAAATAAAGGCACCGGGAGGAAGCTCAAAATTTCCGTAATATTCGTCTGAAAAACGCGCCGTATTTTCAATCAGCAAATTTATATCGCTTATCCAGCAGCCATTTTCCGGGCTGTACCGGCTCAACGAATCTATTCTTTTAATATTAACCGTTAACCTGTCGTTATTTGTATTCGGCCGGATATTTTCATTGTTCCCGTTATAAGGCCTGCCAAGAAAAACCGCGGTTAAAAGGTCCCGCTTGTTCCTTTCAAGGTAGAGGTTGTTGAAGACCATGGCCTGGTAAAGGGCTGAAAGGTAAGGGGTTTGATAATTATGATCCCGTTTATCAATGTTATTTAAAACAGAATTTAATGCGGGGATATCTACCCTGCATTCAGTATCGGAAAAATCGGAAGCACTGATGTAATCAAGCGCCGTATGGAGAGTTATTTTGTGGTAGGCAAAATTACCCATTATGGCACAGGGAATGACAAGCAGAGCCGGAATGATACCTATGGCTTTTATCCAGTCTATTTTTTTCAGATCGTCAATAATCGATTTGGCGTGTACAATCATAAGCAGGACAGGACTCAGCATCAGCCCGCCGATGCCGAACACACTCATGAATAAAACCGATAAGGGCAGGAAAGGGAGAAAGGAAACAAAAAAATAAAGAGAAAACGGCAGAAGAGTTACCTTGAGTGTTAAATGGAAAAGCGCCATGGCTTTATTTTTCAACCTTGGAACAGTCAGTGCAATCCCCGTGGCTGTGCATAAAATATAGAACCAGGTATCCTGGTAATCACCGAAAACGTCTTTAAATTCGGTAAACTTGGAAAAATAAAGATTATAAAGCAAGAGTGATCCAAGGGGCAGGACCAGGCAGAATATTAAATTGATTAACCATTGGAAACGGGCAATAAATTGCCTGTTTTTATTTATAAATATCAATAGGGTCCTGAAAAAAAAGAAATAAAAGGCAAATGTACCTGCCAGAAAAAAGATAAGAACGGCATGGAACCCCGTTCCGATAAAATTCCACCACTTGAGCATAGGCAGGATAATCATGAAAAAGAAAAAGAAACCGGCGGGTATGAGAATAACTCCCAGGAGATTCTTCCAAATTTTACCTGGCTTGGTAATGGCCCTCTGTATGTTATAAAATAGATAGATAAATGAAGGCATCAGGAAGGTGAGAAAGAGGAGGTAGTTTTTCACGATATCATAAATCCATTCATTGAACAGGAGTTCCCTTGTTTGTATGAGAAGCCACGTAAACAAATAGGTCAACACGGCAAGTATGGCCGTGTTGACCCAATAAAACACAGTAGGACAGGGGCGTTTTTTTAAATGTAAAATGACAGAGTAAACCATTATCGCCGTGTTATACGCAATGGCTAAACCCAGGAAAAGGTAAAACAATGATTTCTGATTTTCTTCCAGAATGGTGAAAACACCGGATATCGTTGACGAAAATACTGCCATGAGCAATGTCTGCGGTATGGTCAGGAAAACGAAATTCATGAGAGGATTGTCTCTCCTGAAATAGCGGGATTGCATGAAATTCATCGGGCCCTCCTTGTTTTTATTTTATTTATTGTCCAGTATTGAATGATTAAAAATGCCAGGCAGATGGCTATGTTAATGCACAGATGGATCAGTGAATTGCCTTCCACAAGCAGGTTGACGGACAGGGCGCAAATGATCCGAACCGAATTCACAAAAACCGTGTATAAATAAGAGGTAAGCAGAAGAACGGGCCAGAAAAGGACCTGTCTTGTGGTTTTGTATCTATAAAGGCGGGATGCAAAGACGGCTAATGCCATGACGATAATGAGATAATTAATTCCGGCACAGCTGTTGTTAATGACGATGTTTTGTCCCTCGTTGTAAAAGCCGTAACCGGGAACAAAGTTAAACGTAAGTCCCGTGTAACCGGCGACAAGCCAGGCTGCGGGCTGCAGTATCCAGAGCAGGTTTTCTTCAGCCGTTGCTGCAAAACCAAATTTGAGCAGGGCAATCAGTCCCAGTGTGATTGTCCACAAGCACCATGTAACAGCTGGTATTTTTTTCAATTGTCCCTGAACAAATGTTTGATTATCCTTCATACGTAAAAAGGATACCCCGGCATTATGGCGGGACAGTGGCCGTGATTAGGTTAATTATGATTTTTTATGGCGGAAATGTGAAGGGTGTCTTAGTACTACTGTTCCCGCCCGGGATGGTTTGCCCTTATAAATTCATATAACTGCCGGTAGGTTCCTTCGGCAAGGTCAATGTACCTGAAAAAAAACATATTCGGATCTGTTTTTATACTTGTCAGTGGTTTGAGGATATGCCCGCGGCTGAATGGTAAGGTAAAGAATTGAAAAAAGACTGCAGCACAAGAGTGTCCTTTTGTGAAAGCCCTTTTCTTAAGCCATCGTTAAGAATATAGATCCAGTTTGACTTTTTTACTGCCTGCCTTCTGTAATAAATTCTGATGATTATAAAAACAAAACCTATGGCTGAAATGAAAATAAAAAGTGAAAGCAGATTGTTCAATGTGAATTCAGCTTTTATCTGATGTATTTCATCTTTTTTATGAAGAATTCCCTTTTCAGGGATGTTTCTTAATCCATTTTCTGATGTCGTTGGCCAAATCCCTGGTCTTGTTGGCTTTAATCCAGTCTTCGAGCCAGCGGGGTACGGCAAAACCCGTTTCGACAAAGGATTCATTAATCACAAGGCAGGTATCGGGTTCGGGCAGGGGATAAATTCTCCAAAAGCCGGTGATTTGCTTGAAATCGCCTTCAGTTTTTGTCCAGGTTATCCTGAAATTTTTTGCATCGTATCTGCTGTCAAGCGCATAATCATAAGTAGTAAAAAGAATCGTAACCCAATAGCGGATAACCGACTTCCCGGGTTCATCCACAAGAGCTTCCACCTTGTCAACATCCGGATGCAGGTCCGTTAAAATGGTATTATCGGTCAGAACCTTCCATACACGCTCGGCGGATGCGTCTACCTTAAAGCGCAGACGGGTTCCGGATGCTTGATTTTGATCGATGATTTCAACGAAAATTTCCCCGGCCATCAGTTTTTCCCATTCCTGGTTTGAGTCCGGGAACAAATTACTAACGGGAATCAAAAAGAGAAGGAAAATACCTAATAGGTGTTTTATGGATTTAGTACTCATATATATAATTTAATATATTATAGAACTAAAAGCCACAAAAACGGGGATAAGGTTCGCTTTACACCTTAATTTCCAGCGCCATCTTCTTCGCGACAAACGCCGGTTTCAGCTGCGGAGCGTAGAGGTAGCCCCGGCGGTAACCGCTTTGCCATTCGTCGTAAAAGGCGGGGCATTCCAGGATGACAGCAAGGATGTTGTCGCTCTCGTTATTCAGGTATGCTTCGGGGATGTAAAACTCCTCCTGGGGGCCCAGTATGTCGTACCGGGCCACGGCGCGGCCGTTCACGTAAACCGTCAGGCGCTGGTCGGCGCCGTCCGTCCGGAAAAGAAGGGGGGCGCTGAAGCGCCTGTCGAGGTCATACCGGAATTTTCTCCGGAACCATACCAGGTAACCCATTTCCCTTGCCGGTACGAATTTCAGTCCGTCGCAGAAAGACATCCATGAAGAATCGTCAAAATCGAGGGTGTGGTATCCTTGGAGAATCCCGCTTAATCCGGGCCTGACGTAAAAGGAACCTACGGAAAGGTCCAGTGCTTTGCCGTTCTTGTATTTGCCGTATATATGGAACGGGTTCAGGATGCCGCTGTATTTCACCAGGTCTCCCTCGTGCGGGTGTGATTTGTTGTGGAACTCGTTGGCGTATAGGATGGCCATCGTGTTTTTTCCCGTTTTAATCTCCGGTATAATGCCCCGCCTCTTAAGTTTACGGTTATGGCTCTTGTAAATGAGTTTACCGTTCAGGAAAATAAACATCCTGTCCGTGTTATTGTGACTGTAATCTATGAATACTTCTTCGGGCTCGCTTTCCAGTTTGAATTCGGTCCTGAACCAGTAATACCCGTGTTCGAAAAATCCCGCTTCCTCCAGGGAGACGGGCTTGTCGAGTTTTTGCCAGCCGGACATTTTATAATCAGGAGAAGATTCTTCCGTATCGGCGCTGATATGCCAGTCCGAGGTCCACCTGACTTCCGGTTTATCGGGGAAAGCCCCTGTAGTGAACCGTATTTCGTTTAGGCTTGATTTTTTATCCTGTTTTACCGGAAGGTTTTTCCCCTCCATGATGAACTGACTGCAGCATGTGTCAGACGGCAATGGCAGGAATCGAAAAAGGGAATCGGCTGATTCCTTCATTTGCACTGCAAGGTGTACTTGGTCTTTTTTTTCTACGATATTCTCAATATAATACGCATCGTGGAAGAGCAGGCCGGATGACAGTTCCTCGATTCTGCCCAGCATATTTTCATCGACGATTAATAACAGGGACCCTTCCAGTTTGACCATAATTATGTCTTCGTGTTTATAGGACAGGACGCTCTCTTCGCCTTTGGAATCGATATTTACATCCCCCTTGAGGATCCTTATTTTTTCTTTTTTTGCATTGAGGCATAATTCCCCTTCCGAGCCCGTTTTACCGGAAAGGATAAACACTGTTTCCGATGCGTATTTCCTTGATAAATATACCTCGGAGGTTGAATAAAAAATAATGAACGGTGTTCCCGGAATTTTAAAGAGGACGGGAAGCATCTTTATTTCCCGCGCCGGGATATTTACCTTGAATATCCGGGTCTGTTCCTGTGAACTCCCAGGGATACTGCAGGTGAGGATGTGGTCGTCCTTTTCCAGGTTCCGGATGTAAAAGAACCGGCCGTCTTCGTTTCCCTTTTCGAAAACTGCGAAATTCTCGCCGCTTTTATCCAGCGTTTTATCCTGTACAACGCCCCCTTTTGTCAGGTAGAGAATATTCTCTCCGCCGGACAGCACGGTGACATGCTTTTCCTCATCCGAATTCAATATGATGTCCCTGAATTCCAGGGCAAACCGTATGAAACCTTTTATCCAGTGGTACTTGTCGTGATGAACTTCGCCGGTCTCCCCGACGGGTGCGCCGCCGAAGTCATAGCTCGTGATGTTCCCCAGGCCGCCGAAAAAGAAGATGTCACCCCTTGCACCGATAAACGGGAACGTAGTGCCGCCCGCCATCATGTAGTAATTCAGAAGGGAAGCCCCCTGAATCAGAACGCTTTTTGAAACGGCTGAAAGGAGGTTCCGGTCAACCTCGTAAATGGGGCTCCCGATCTGGGCGAACCACCCGGCCTGCAGTTCCATGATCATAACGGGAACATCGGGTTGCGTCTGCCTGCTTTCGATTATCTTGTTTTCAAAGAGGCTGAATTCCCAGAACCAGAGGCCGGGTATATTGGGATAGTACGTCCGCGTGTCGATGATTCCCTTTCCCCTCAGGAAAGCCCCTTCATTGGCGAATTTAGGTATATCGATGTCTAAATCTTCCATCATTTTTTTAAGGTTGAGAAAGTAGTTGACCGCATCCTCGAAGGAGATGTCGTCTTCGCCGTATTCTATCAGGTGATCGTACTCGTTCTCGATCTGGATGGCGATGATCCTTCCCTTACGCGTAATCTGTCGGGGTACTATATATTCGCTCACCCTCTTGTACCAGCGGCGGCACAAAGAGAGGTAGCCTTTCTCGTTTTTTCTCAGTTCTATTTCACCGTCAGCTATTTTTTTTATGAGCCAGTCCGGATGACCGCCGAAATCGAGTTCGGCGCAGATATACGGACCGGGTTTTATTATGATGAAAAAGCCGTACTTCTCGCATAAATTCAGGAAGCGTTCCAGGTCATAATCGCCGGTCCATCTTTCTTTGCCTTCGAGGGGCTCGTGCAGGTTCCAGGGAACGTAAACGGATATGAGGTTGGCTCCCGTGTTCGCCATCTTGTTCAGCCGGTCTTCCCATTGTTCCGCAGGAATCCTGAAATAATGGAATTCACCTCCTATAAGGAATTCCCTTTTCCCGTGAACAATAAAACCTTTGCCGTCGTAAGAAATAACATCGCTGTTCATTAATATACCTGCCTTTTGAAAATCCGATTATAACACAGGTGTTTTAAAATGCAAAGTAAGGATTAACCTGTCACTCCTCCAGGCCCAGTGCAATCATTAATGCATTATTAATCATTTCGATTTTATCGGCTGGCAGGAACCCGATATAATTAGTTAACACGGTTTTGGGTATGCTGATAAGTTCGTCGCAGTGGATGCAGTTGTGGTGTTTCAATCCCTCCTCAATCCCGACGGGAACCTGGGTGGAAATACCGGAATAATTGCTGTATACTGGTGCACAAATGACTGTTGAGAATTTTGAATCTATAAGTACCTGTCGGCTTACTACGGCAAAGACCCTGAAATTCTTAGTATCATGTTTCGACCCGCGATAAACCCTGTATAATTCACCGCGTGTCACAATTTCACCTGGTAGTTCAGTACGTCGGAAGCCTCTTTGTTCAAAGATTTTGCCTTATTGTTAATTAACACGAGATCCTTTTTATCCCTTAATAACCGTTTTCGTTTCTCGATATAAGCGATGATTGCCTCTTCAATAAATTGAGATCTGTTTTTATTATCCTGCAGAAATGAGTCAATCTCAACGATCAGGTTTTCTGAAATTGTAATGGAAGTCTTGATTTTCATACCACCATTATACTACCATCTTGGTATAATGTCAAGACTGCGAAGTGACTCACTTAAAATCTAACCGAAAATGATGTGATTGCCTCATTTAAGAATCTAACCCAAATTACTTTAGTCTGAAACCTTTAGCAATCCATTAAGAAAAAAATAAACCGCCGTGGACGCCGAAACCGCCGATATTTACTCCTTTTTTTCCTTTGTCCTGGGCAACCTCTAAAAACCCCTGTTTTTAAAGGGTTTTGATTCGGTAAACGGCTCTAAAAGGAGGTTTTTAGAGGTGCCT
>JAFGKU010000049.1 GCA_016928415.1 Spirochaetales bacterium | reverse complement strand
AAGGAATAAAAAGGAATAATTAGTAATTTTTTAATACCTCAGCCCAAATCCAAAGGGGAAGAGCGGGTTTTCCGAATCATACGGAACATCCTCTTTCTGTTTTTTAACCGCTTCCATGGAACTCGGCAATTCAAAAGGCAATTTTCCCACGGGTGAAAACCGGCCGAACAGGATGTCGAGTACCGCTGCGTCATTGGCCCCGAAGTTGCCGAGAAGCGCAACGCATTTTCCTGCGATTTCAGGTATAACGGCCGGACGATCAAGGAAGATATCCACGATAACCGGGAGCTTATCACAGAGTTCCAAAATACGGTTTTTTTCCTTGCCCTTAAAATCCAGATCGCCGGCATGGAACATGCTCTCTAAAAGCCCTTCCCTTGGCTCGAAAGGAGCGCTGAGTCTCAGGATGGCGAGATCAGCCTGTTCAGGAGTCTGTACAACTTCCCCGTATTCTTTCGCCGTCTCAGGCTCAATGCCTTCAATGTAAATTCTGGGTTTGCCTTTTAGCGGTAAAATCTTTTCATTGTCCTGACGGCCGTTCTTCAGGAGTACTATTGATTTTCTCTGGGCCGTTTCCCCGGCCTTTCTAAACGCGGAATTCCCGACGATTTTAACGGTCGCTTCCGGATCCACCAAAGGACTGTCAAACAACCCGAGCCTGAATTTGTCCCTGAGCAGGCGCCGGACCGATTCGTCGATCCGTTCTTCCTTTATTTTACCGCTTTTAACCAGGTCGATGACGACTTCAGGACACGCTTCACCGCCGAACTGATCGCAGCCGGCATCAATGATTTTTTTTACGCGTTCTTCCGTGCTTAAATTTTCCGCGCCCCAGCATTTGGCCTCGATCGCTTCCTTGCCGTCGATGATTACGGAATTGACAAGCAGCCAGTCCGTACAGACAACCCCGTCAAAACCATACTTTTTCCTTAACAAACCGGTTACCACGTCATGATTGTAGCCGAATCCCACTTCTTCCAGCGGCAGCCCTAACGGTCTTCCATAGTACGGCATGATTTGGGCCGTTCCCGCCTTGAAGGCCGCTTCAAAGGGGATGAGATGATAGTCAAAATTATTTCCGGGATACACCTGGTCCTTGCCGAAAGAAAAATGGGGATCCTCGCCGTCCTTCTGGGGACCGCCGCCGGGAAAGTGCTTGGTCATGCAGGCCACGCTTTCGGGGCCGATTTTTGGTCCCTGGAAGCCTTTTATGTAGGCGGTCACCATTTTGGCTGACAGAGCGGCATCTTCGCCGAATGTTCCGTTGATTCTGGCCCACCGGGGTTCGGTGGCCAGGTCGGCCATTGGGTGCAGCGCCGTGCGGATGCCAACGGCAATGTATTCCTGCCGCGCTATGTCGGCGAATTCCTGCACGAGTTTTTCATCCCGTGTGGCCGCGAGTCCCGTTGGTTCAGGCCATTTGGAAAAGGCGTCCGTGGCTATGTTGACCGCGGTGTCTTTGATAAAAGTGTGCCGGGGATCGGAGGATATGGTAACGGGAATGACCAGGCGGGTTTTTTCCGCCAGTTTCTGCAGCCTGTTATGCCATTCTGCCATCTGCCTGGGATCAGCCACGTTATATACGTTAAAATGATTCAATAAGCGGTTTAAAACAAGTTCGGAGGTGGCAATCGGGTTGAACATGGTCTGCTGTTCCGCCAGGGTGCCGTCCGGATTCATTCCTATCATCGAATGAAACATCATTCCCGCTTTTTCTTCGATAGTCATCTGTGAGAGAAGATCCTCCACCCTGTCTTCAATCGGTTTTCTTTTGTCTTCATAGACGTCGAGTTTCCCGTTTTTATTCAGGTCACGAAACTTGAAACCGCCGCTTTCAAGCAACGGTGCTTCTGAACCGGTAGTGTTTGCAGGCATATGAATCTCCTTTTTTTGCATTAAATGGCATCGGTTGTTATAATAATCGGGTTCGCTGAATGCTTTTTTGAATTTTAGAACATTTCATATCAAATTGCAATTATCATGAGTGTTTTAAACTTATTGTGAAATAAAAGATATATAAGACCCAATTTTATTAAAATTTTTATCTGAAAAACTAAAAGTTTTCTCCCTTGATTTAAACGCGCTATTGTGGTAATAAATATCTGGAAATATATACCATCTATTATGGATTTATTCTCTCAAAACGATAAAAGCACATACAAACCCCTTGCCGCCAGAATGCGACCCAGGATATTGGAGGAATATGTCGGCCAGGACCATATACTGGCGCCGGGCAGGCTTTTACGGCGCGCCATACAGATGGACCAGCTTTCTTCCATCATTTTTTACGGTCCTCCCGGCACGGGAAAAACGACACTTGCCATGGTCATTGCCAATACAACCAAGAGCACCTTCGTGTCCATCAATGCCGTTTTAAGCGGTGTAAAACAAATTCGCGAGACTATCGAAGAGGCAAAGGAAAGGCGTAAATTTTATGACCAGAAGACCATCCTGTTCGTAGACGAAGTGCATAGATGGAACAAGGCCCAGCAGGATGCTCTTTTGCCCTGGGTGGAGAACGGAACGGTTATTCTCATAGGCGCGACCATCGAGAATCCTTATTTCGAAGTGAACCGCGCATTGGTGAGCCGGAGCCGTATCTTCCAGCTGAAGTCGCTCGAGGAAAGTGACCTCCGCAGGATAGTTCAAATGGCGTTGAACGATGATGAACGGGGGTATGGAAAATATAAGGTTGTCATCGATGACGATGCCCTTGCCCATTTTATCAGGATTTCCAATGGCGATGCACGTAATCTCCTCAATGCACTTGAACTGGCCATTGAAACGACCCCGGCTGTTTTCCCTCCAAAGGAGGGAGAGGAAGTCCGTGTAACCCTGGAAATTGCCGAACAGAGCATCCAGAAAAAGGCATTGCTTTACGACAAGGAGGGGGATTATCATTTTGACATCATCAGCGCGTTCATCAAGTCGCTGCGGGGTTCGGACCCGGATGCTGCGCTTTACTGGCTGGCCAGGATGGTCGGCGCGGGCGAAGACCCCCATTTCATTTTCAGACGTATGCTCATCCTGGCATGTGAAGACGTGGGATTGGCTGACCCCAATGCCATTACGGTTGTCTTGAGCTGCGCTCAGGCCTTTGACCGGATCGGCCTGCCCGAGGGCAGGTTCCATTTGGCCCACGCCGCCCTCTACCTGTCAACCTGCCCCAAATCAAATTCGGCGCTCGCGTTTTTTGATGCCCTTGCTTTCTGCGAACAGGAGGGCGATGCGGACGTGCCGAACCCGTTGAAGGACGGAAGCAGGGACAAGGAAGGATTCGGTCACGGCGAAGGGTACCTTTATCCCCATGCCTACAGGGACCATTGGGTGGCGCAGCAATACTTGCCCAGGGCGCTTCAGGGAAAAGTATTTTATAAGCCATCCTCAAGCGGTTACGAAGCGGGTATCAAGGAGGATGTGGAGCGGCGGAGGGAACTTCAGCTTTCCCTCATGATGGAGGAAGAGCCGGATGAAGTGTTGAGTTTTACTAAACCGGATTCAGCCAGGGATAGATGGTACAAACGCGCCACGGAATTAAAAAGTTCCCGCTTGATTGAATTACGGGAAAGAATTTTTGCTCCCCTGAAGCTGAAGCGGCAGGACAGGGTTCTAGACCTGAATGCCGGTTCAGGGCTCCTGCTCTGGGAAGCTTTACGCCGTGTACCGGAAGGTGCTGTTTACGGATTGGTTTTAAAACAGGAAGAAAAAGATCTGCTTCTGCATTACGCTGATGCCCTTTCGGAACTGGAAAAGCCGATTCTTCTATCCTGTGATATTACCGGGTTGATTGAACAGAGAGAAAACTATCTTGAGGGGAATGTTTTTTTCGAATCAATTGTCGGACGGAACGGTTTAACAAAAATAACTGACAAGAAAAAAACGGCTGCAGGACTATACTCTTTATCAATCGGCAAAGGCCTCGTCTCACTCTGTGAAATCATTCCCTGCAGGACCACGCGGTTGTCCTCTTTTATAGGTGAAAATGTTTTGAATAAATCCATAATGGACAAAATAAAGGAAATTGAAGAAAATTTGTATTCGGATGCCGGCAATCCATTGGTCAATTGGAATGAAGAAGACCTCTGTTCGTATTTGACCGAAGGCGGATTTAAACTTTTATCAAAGGAAATAATTGTACTGGAAGAAGAAAGAAAAATAACTGATAAGCATATAAAGAGGTGGTTTTCCTCCGAGTCGCAGGAACCGAATTACGGCGTAAAATTAAAGGAAATTTTCAATAAAAAAGATTACAATATGATTGTGGAAAAAATTTCGGGCAGTCTTACACGGCTGCCGGTCAAATGGTATAATAGCTACCTGTCCATTAGTTTGAGGAAGGAAGTAAAGTATGAGTGGTGAAGATAACGACAAATGTACTTTCTGCAGGATTTTAAAGGGCGAACTGGAAGTGAGCATGGTATACCAGGACGATATTTGTTCGGCCTTTATGGATAAGCAGCCGATAAATAAGGGGCATGTCCTGGTCATCCCCAATAAACATATTTCTTCCGTTCTCGAACTTGATGAGGAGACAAGCTGCCGCATGATGCAGACGGCGATCAAGATTACCGGTGCATTGAAAAAAAGCGATATAAAAGCGGAAGGCATCAATTTATTCTTTTCCGAAGGGGAAGCGGCCTTCCAGGAAGTTTTTCACGTGCATTTCCATGTTATCCCCCGGTACAAGGGCGACGGGTTCGGCCTTAAATTCGGGAACCACTACCTTTACCCTACATCCAGGCAGAAACTGGATGAAGCGGCCGAATCCATTAAAAAAAATCTATGATTTTTTTTCTATTCCCAGGATCTGGTACAGGATTATCCAGAATTGCCTGCCGTCCATCTGTGCCTTCAGGTACTGCGACACCAGTTTTCTGACCTGTTCCGGAAACGCATCCCAGTATTTTTCAGGCCAGTCCGGCATGGATTTTCTCAACTGGGCCTCATCGTTTTTATCCAGCTTACCGGTACTGAAGGCGACAAATTGCGTCACCATTGTAAGCAGTGCGTCCCCGGGAATAAGCGATTTGACCTTCTCCGTCTCTTCCGGATTTTTAACCCATTCGGACAGGAGGGTATTGAGCTGTTCGTCGGTTATCTCGGGCGCATTGTTCTTGATGATTTTCGTGACCATGTCCTTGACCATTTTATGAATCGCCGCCTTGGGAATTTCGAGCTGGTTCTGTACCATGTTTGCCGTCTCTTTGGCCTTGTCCTTCATTGTTTTCCGCTTGTTTGTCTTCTCCGGAGAGAACCCCCGCATTTCAACCGCTTTTTTGATTGCCGATACCTCTTCATCCGTAGCCCTGTTCAGGATATAATCCAAAATGACTTTCAATTTCCTGTTATCCAAGTTAATTCCCTTTTATTGTTTAATTAAAGCATAAATAATACACTAATAAAAGGGTATATCATACACCTCCCACTTTCAACACTCCATACATATTATATTTTACCTGCAACATGCCACTCGGTTGATAAACTGCTTGAAACACGCCACGCATTTTATATTTTGCTTGCAACACGCCACCCAGTTGATATAATTATAGAAAATGGCGTCAAGAAATCGTTGTCTTCAATTTTTATTGATAATTTTGTCCTTTATATCCGTTTGGGGGGCGGCATCGGCCCAGGGGAACGTCCAGGCAATACAATCCGTTCAGGAAAAGGTCCCCTTGTTGAATGACTGGAGATATAACGCTTCGGATAATCCTTCTTTTAAAAATTCCGGCTGGAACGATACTGAGTGGCCGGTTTTCGCTTTTTCCCTGACAAAGAATAAAAAAATTGAAGGCAGTATAAATTTCTTATGGCTAAGGAAGAAGGTTGTCTTTAACAGCCCTGTTAAAGGTATTCAGAAATACATACTCTCAAGCAAAATGTCCGGGAGTATGGATGTCTTTTTCAATGGCATCCAAATATACAGGCATGGGGAGTTTCCCCCTTCTACCGTCAGGTACACGCCTGCCGTTCCCAAGACGGCACTCATCCCTGAAGAATTGATCAGGTATGACGAACCGAATACAATCGCCATCCGGCTGTATTTTGATACAGGGGATCAAGGCCTTTCCCCGGTTTTTATCGGCACCTATGATGATTATTCGTACGAGTGGGCATTCGTTGATTTCCTCAATATAAAAATCAACCTCATTTTCAGTATTTTATCCCTCGTTCTCGGCTTTTATTACCAGCTTCACTTTTGGCGTAAAAAATCGATCCGGGTATACCTCTATTTTTCCCTCGTGAATTTCTGTTTTGCCATTTATTTCCTGAACATGGGAGTGGACCTTCCCGTTTTCGACGTTTTAACAAGCGCTAAAATTTCCCAGGGCTTCATGCCGATGTTTTTCGGCCTGCTTGTGGTGTTTTTCGTAAACTATTTTGATATTCATAACAATAAATGGTTTAAGAGACTGGTAATGATTCTTGCCGTAATCATGTCGCTGATGATCGGCCTTGTTCCGCAGGACATGGGGGTCCTGGGACTGCTTTTCACGCTGGCCCTTCTGCCTGGCGCGCTGGAACTTTTTTTCATGAGTTATATCGCGGTGCGCGCGACAATACAAAAGAACAGGGATGCTCTGCCCATAATGGTAGGTGCATTGTTTGGGCTCGTTTTCGGCATTTATGACATGACTTACCAGATGATGGGCATCACGCCTTTTGCCTGGCTCCAGGGAATCGGCATTTTCCTTTTCAACATGTCCATGTTCGTTTCCCTTTCCACGAAAAGCATTCGAACGCTGAATTCGCTGGAAGATTATTCCAGGGAAATAATATTAAAAACGGCCACCCTGGAGGAATTCATCGGTAATATAAGCGACGTAACCGGCAGGATTACCGGGATAAACAAGACACTGGAGGACAGCCTTTCCGTCGCGTCCGGGTCCATGAATGAAATTGCATCAAGTTCCCAGTCCATTTTCAATAATGTGAAGACACAGTCAGAAGTTGTGCGGAAAACGAATTTAACAGTAATGGAGCTTCTTAATTCGGTGGACGTAACCTATCGCGACCTGTCCACCCAGTATGAGAGTGTGCAAAATACCCGGATGCGGATAGAGGGTATGCTGTCGAGCATCCAGCAGATAACGGATAAATTGAAGGACACTTCCAATTTTGCGGGGAAACTGGGACAAATCACCCAGGAGGGAGAGGAAGCGGTTTATGCTTCCATGCTGGCAATGAACCAGATCAAGGAGGTATCCGAGGATATGTTCATGGTCGTGGATGCCGTCAAAGAACTCGCCGAGCAAACAGGTGTCCTCTCCATCAACGCGGCCATCGAGGCGGCCCAGGCAGGAGATGCGGGAAAGGGATTTTCCGTTGTGGCGGAAGAGGTGAAAAACCTGGCGGAAGGATCAGGTGCCAAGGTAAAGGAAATCATTGAGCATATCAATATGATCAAGGATAGTATCGAAGAAGGCGTGAAAGTGAACACGACGGTTAATGAAATCCTGAAGGATATCCGGCAGAGCACGGTATCCACAATTACACAGGTGCAGTCCATATATTCCAGCCTGGCGGACCAGCGGAAAACGAGCGAGGATGTCCACGTGGTGCTGGATTCGCTTCACACATTGAACAATGAAATCAAGGAACAGGCGGACAAGCAGTCGGCCAGCAGCCATGATATCAAGAATGACCTGACTGGCCTGGTTGAGGATTGCCGGGATGTCAGTGACAGTGTCGGGAAAATCACGAATGAAATCCAGGGCATGCAGGACATCATCCAGAAAATTCAAACCATTTACACTGAGAGTTCGGCGATCGTCGGGAAACTCAAGAAGATGCTGGAAACGCGGGATTGATCCTGTTCAGGCCTCAATCTGCCTGACAGTATTATAGAGGGCGGTATGCCTGGTATCCACGTTTTCATCCCTGTGAAAATGTCCAAAGTACCAATGCTCAAAGGTCACCTTGTCTTCTACCATGTCAAAATACGTGTTGATTTTTGAAAGCGCCTTTTTCTCAGGATACAGGTTTTTCAATCGAGTAAGCATGATGGTGGAACAGGTATGCGTAATAATATAATCCACCTTGAACCGGTTCATCTTCAGGTTGTACATCCCTTCATTGTATTCACTGTCCGAAGGTAATTCCTGCGGCCACCAGGATTCGTTCTCCACCCTGTATTCCTTGTCAATGGAGACGGCACCGCCGAACGTAAAAAATTTCTTACCGGAAAGATTAAAAACCTGGCCGCGCATCAAGTGGTAAACGTGGGGCCGCAGCCTGTGCATTTTGCCGTTGTTCCATTCATCCACGTCATAGGTGTTCAGTAGGTTGAAGTTTTCATGATTGCCGTCAATAAAAAGTACGGTGTATGCCCGTTCGTTAAGCCAGTCAAGCCAGTACCTTTCTTCCCGGCTTTCGTCCCAGACAAGGCCGAAGTCGCCCGCTATGATGAGAAAATCTTTTTTTGTAAGGTGTTGGCCCTGCTTGAAGCTTTTGTTTGACAGTTTTTTAATGTCCAGCCCGCCATGAAGGTCGCCCGTGATGAAAATGCCCATTAAATTTATTTTTCAGCATTTCATGATAAATTTCAAGCGGCGAGGGTAATATCATGTTTTTTTACAATACTGGATTTATCTGATTGAAGGACAGCCCGTTGAATTTGCCGGTTGAGTAAATTTTTTACATGCGCCGTACCTTAAGCGGCTTTCTGATCGGCCCACGGTAATACTTAACATCCGGGTATCCCAGGGCCAGTACCCCCCAGACGGAATGGTCCTTCGGGATGCCCATTTCCTTTCGCATTTTACCGTAAAGAAAGAACGCTTCCTGTACAAACCCGATCCAGCAGGAACCCAGCCCCAGGGAGTGGGCCGCCAGCATGGTGTGGGTGAGGGCGATTCCCGCATCATTACCGGCCAAGTGTCCGTAGGACGGTGAATGAAGGATCAGTACAGCCGGCGCATGAAAAAGAATCCTGTCGTCACCTTTTCTATGGCAGTCGAATACTTCCCGGATCGATTCCCTTGTACGGGGACTTTTAAAAATTCTTTTTTCCCGTCCTTTCAGGAATGGAAGAACGAGCCATCTTATCCGAAGGAGCCTTTCCACCAGTTTCATTCCCTTCAATGTGTACCGGATCAGAGATTCCCTTTTTCCCTTGTCTGTAACGAGGAGGTATTCCCATTGCTGGAGATTGGAGCTGCTCGGCGCATACCGGAGGAGATCCAGAAGGGCATTGATTTTTTCCTCCTCGACGGGAGTCTGCTTGAACTGCCGCACGGACCGCCGTGAAGTGACAAAGCGCCGGAACACGTCGAAGGGTATCACCTTCTCCGGGTGATCCGCTCCGCCGAAGTTGTAAGGAACCTCCCCCGATTCAAAGGAAACGGCGTCAACGGGACAGACGGCGATGCAGTGGCTGCAATGGATGCAGTCATTATGGGGATCGTGAAAACACACCCTGTCTTCGGAATCGGCGAACAGCCTTGCCGGGCATTCCTTGACGCAGGCCATGCATTGCGTGCATTTGCTTTCGTTAACGCCGGTTATTGTCAGGTTGTTCATGGCGGGTATGATATAGGATTATTGGTTTTTGTAAAAGGTCTTCGTATGCTGAGTTATTTATGATATACATATTCTATTTATCGGGGAAACCATAGATAAATTATGGTTTCTCCGCGTAGATGACACCGAAGTTATAATATTTATAAAGCACGTCCGCATTCACGAAGCCGGCTTCCTTCAGCCATTTTATGTTCCGTTTGAGGGTGGCGGTTTTATCCATTTCAATCCGTTTGTACGCTGCTTCCTTTTCGTCCGTTGTCAGTTTCGAAGCTTCGATCTGTTCTTTCCAGATATTCTGGTAACGCTCTTCCATGGCGGCCGAGGGTGCCCTGAACTGGTCCCCATTGATGAAGATACCCCCGTGGTGCAGAATTGTAAACAGGTAACCGTACAGCACGGCCTTTTCATGGTGGGAAAGGTGATGAATGGAAAGCGCCGAAACAATGATATGAAATTTGTGCGCGAACTCGTAATTCCTGTAATCGGCGCAGATATAGGAGATGTGGTCTTCCCCCTGCAACCTCTTCCTGGCCGCTTTCAGCATATTTTCCGATATATCTATCATCGAAATGTGCGCATTGGGGCATTTTTTCTTGATCAGGGAGGTGAGCAGTCCCGTTCCGGCCCCCAGGTCGAGAATTTCAGGTGAAGGTTCCCGGCAGGCAATCTGGGCCATGATAATTCCGTAAAAATCGTCATAGCAGGGGATGAGCGCCTTTCTCTGGTTGTCATATTCCGAGGCAACGGCACTGAATCTGCTTCTTATCAGGCTGCTCATACCCTATGATACACCCGTTAAACCGAATGATCAAGAACTTTTTAAGCCGGGTTTTAAATGCCGGATTATAACCCCAGTTTTTCCTTTATTTTTTCAACGGCTATTTCCACGACCTTTTCAACCACGGCATCCACGATCTCGTCCGTCAAATCCTCCATGGCACCTTTTGTCAACTTGGCCACCTGTTCCTTTGCCAGGTCGCCGGCTTTTTCCGTCACCCAGTCCGTGATCGCCTCTTCTCCCTCTTCCATCAGGGATTCGGGGGCCTCTTCAACGAGCCGCGTAACAATGGAATTCACTGCTTCCGAGATCACCTTGTCTTTCGCGAGTTCCCCTGCCTTGTTCTTCAGGTTTCCCGCCATGTCCGCGGCCTTGTCTTTCAGATTGTCAAAAAAACCCATAATTTCCTCCTCAGATTGATCTGATCAAAATTATAGGAGACGGGTAAGCCTTTTGCCATATCAAAAATAAAAATTATGCAGGTACTTATTCCGGTTTATTTTAACTGGATCGCTCAGCTTTTACCGCCATTAATTCGGCGGCAAGAAGTTCGAAATTGTACTTGATATTGCCTGACGAATCAAATTCGGTTTCACCCCAATAATCACCGAATAATTTCCTGAATTCATTTATTTTTTCTGATTTTAATTGGGCCGAATCGACTACCGGTAAATTATCGTATATATATTTTAAATGCAATCTGTCATTGTTCCTCTTATTTATCCCCCGGTTCACCAGTTGATTTTTAAACCTGGAAATGAACGATAATAAAAGAAAAAAGCAGAAAAAATAGAGCAACATGACGGGAATGTAAAAAAAGAACATATCCGGGTTTCCCGTGAAAAGCTCAATGGGGTTTGCCGTCACCAGGGCCAGGACGGGTCTTAAATCCAGTTCGGCCACTACTACGAAAAAACCGATAAACAACAAGCAGCCAATTATGATTACACAGGTGATTGTACTAACGGCCCTGTTCGTTTTATATGTATTTAGATTCCATGCGCCGGTTTTTTCCGGATTGTTCCAGATATAGGAATCGGTATTAGCCGATGCTGGAAAGTCTTCATCGGTTTTTAAATTGCCGAAATCGTATATTACCGTTCCCGTATCCGTAACATACAAATCACCATCAAAATTCGCAAGCAGATAAGTTATTTCCTGTTTGCATTTTTCCACCGGCCATCCCGTGATCAGTAAAATTTCCGCAAGGGTTATTTTATATCGGTTATTGCGAAGGTACCTTAATATCCTTTTTTCCATTTCCAGGGAATCCCTCACACGGCTTTCACCGAATCCATAGGCCAGAATTATTTCCACCATACCCCGTTTAGCGGACCTGTATTCATCCTGCCTGCCGGTGAATACGCCCTTGATATTATAAAACAGCAGTTTCAGTCCTTCCCATAAGCCGACTGCCAGGAGAATAAGTGGTTGGGGTGATTTAAGTAAAAGCACGCCGATCAGTGAAAGGATAAGCCCGAAGGTAGACGCAAATAAAAAGAATATTGCGGTAAAAGTAAATTTGAACAGAAATACGACCAGCTTTAAAAAGAATGAGGGAATATTCAGGATGACTTCGCGAAGTCCCGTTTGATTTCTTTTTTTACTTAAATCAAAGGAATAAAACAGGACATTATCGTCATCGAAATCCGCGGTGCAATAAAATTGTTTGATCAGTTCATTCAAAGCCTGATCAATTATATGGGTGGCAAGGCCCGTGTTCATCCGGATCATTTCGAGGGAAACCGGTTTCCCGCTTTTTTTCAGGTATTGGCGGATTATTTTTACATCACTTTTGTCGGCGGTTTTTTTATACTCGATGGTCTGGTCGCTGTTACTGCTGACAGTCATTTTAACCTCACTGTGTTTCTTCTTAAAGCATAAGTTATAGATGGAAAAGACGCAATGAGTTTATTTTATCTATTATGCTTAAGGAGCAGGAACCTTTAATATCCGGTTATAAAACTTGACAAGAAAATCCATAAGAAAACAAAAATGTCTTGTTGCGGTATGGAAATTATAGGAGCACAGTAAAACAAGGGGAGAAATGAGGTGCTTATGAATAGATACGTAACATAAAAAGAAGGGTTAACCGGTGAAAGCGGACATGCTTGAACGGTTTTCCGCAATAAAATTGTCAGAGGACAAACCTTGGGGGACAGTCAATTAATGGCCTGGTTGTGATTTTTCTGGTTTAGTCCTTTAGGTAACATTCCGCAAACCAATAGAAGGAATAGTAAAGTACTCACTAAATTAAAAAATGTAAGGAGAAATTATAATGAAGAAATTAATATTACAGGCATTAATGCTCGCACTGCTCCTGCTTTTTTTGGGTGGCGTGGCTTTCAGCCAAAGCGGCCTTATATGGCAGGATGAATTTAACGGAACGTCCCTTGATATGAGCAAGTGGATATTATGGGACGAGGCTGACGGCGATGATTCCTGGTACAGCCCCGGGAACGTCTCTGTTTCCGGGGGCGTGCTGACCATCGCGAACAGGGAAGAGACACGGTCGGACGGGAGGCATTGGACGGGTGGCCATATCGATGCCACCTATCACCCCCAGTATAAATACCTGGAGGCAAGATGCCGGATTACCAGTGCCAATACGGCCGTCTGGCCGGCATTCTGGACCGTCGGCTGGGTAAACAATACCTGGAAATGGCCGCCGGAATTCGATATTTTTGAATACATGGGCTACATCGGTCAGGACCAGGTTCCCGGGCAGTGGTACCATTATTACACGGCGGAGGGCTGGCATACCTGGCAGGGGAAGGAATGTTTTGTCAATGAAGCCGACTGGCATACCTACGGCGTGTACTGGACGGCGGCGGGTCCGGTTTTTTATCTTGACGGGTACAAGAATGTCACACCAGGGCTTGGAGGGGGTGCCCAAACCACGGAAGCCGCCTTAATAAAAATTACCTCTTCGCCAAACGCCTACGGGCGGTACGCCGGCTGTCCCCTGAGCAATTTCCAGGTGGATTATGTCCGCGTGTACGATAATCCGCCAAACAATGGATCGATGCCTCCCACGGATGGAACGATATCGATGAACAAACCCGCCTTTGCCTCTTCCGGCGGCGCTCCCAATTCCGCGAATGACGGCAGGATGGATACACGGTGGGAGTCTGACTGGAGCGACCCGCAATGGCTTTCTATTGACCTGGAAGGCACGAAGAATATAACGCAGGTCCAGATTGAATGGGAAGCGGCGTCCGCAAGGGCCTACCAGATCCAGGTATCCTCCAATAACTCGAACTGGACAACGGTTTATTCGACGACAACGGGCGACGGCGGGAATGACACGATCAACCTCTCCGCTTCGGCCGCTTATATAAGAATATACGGAACAGAGAGAAACACCGGCTATGGCTATTCGATCTGGGAATTCAAGATTTTTGGAAGCGGCGGTACTGTCGCGACATCCACACCGGTTCCCCAGAACACAGCAACACCGACACCGACAACCGCAGCGGCAACATCGACGCCGGTAGCAGGAGGCGATACGCTCGTTACCGGGATGACGGCAACCGCCTCCTCTGCGCTGAATCCCGCAGGTAATTCCTGCGATGGGAACACGGCTACCCGGTGGGAAAGCATGCAGGGATCGGACTCGCAATGGATTTACTGGGATCTTGGAAGCAGCAGGAATTTATCCAGGATCGTTATTGACTGGGAAGTGGCCAGCGCGGCGAATTACAGGATCGAGGGATCAACCAATGCCTCCACCTGGACGACCCTGGCAACGGTGACCAATTCCAGCACGGCCGATCACAACAGCATAACCACGAACATAAGCGGTTCATACCGGTATGTGAGGATGTACGGTATATCGAGAACGACCGGGTGGGGTTACTCCATCTGGGAAACGTATATCTACGTGACAGGTGGAAGCACCGGGGCAACGTCGACCCCGACGAGGACCCCGGCGCCCGCGGCAAACACGGCGACCCCGACGCCTCCGGCAAGCGCGGCTACACCGACGCCCACCAGAAGGAGTGGCCGCAGGTAAATTGCTAAGAACTATGTATGAATTATTTTTACCTTTCCGGGTATCCTGCCCGGAAAGGTAATTTGTTAATTAAGTGGTTTCCTGTTCCATTCAGGGACCGGCTTGACCTTTCTGCCTCAATGATTATAATGCAAGAATTATAAGGCACTTCGAAAAACTTCCTTATAGATAATTTTCGATTACGAATTTCTTATACTCACGGGGTTTTTCGAAAAAGCCGACGGTTATTAATAGGTTTGAAGAGGTGTCCCATGGAAAAAAGACTGATAACGAGCGCATTGCCGTATGTAAACAATATTCCCCACCTGGGGAACCTGATTCAGGTGCTTTCCGCCGATGTTTTCGCGAGGTACTGCCGGCTGAAGGGATACGATACGCTTTATATCTGCGGAACGGATGAATATGGAACGGCCACCGAAACAAAAGCCCTCGAAGAAGGGATAACCCCGAAGGAAATCTGCGACCGGTATTACAAGGTCCATTCGGAAATTTATGACTGGTTCAACATTTCTTTTGACAAATTCGGAAGGACGTCAACGGAAAAACATACGGAAATTACCCAGCACCTTTTCCTGAAGCTGGAGGAGAACGGCTTCATCAAGGAACAGGTCATACAGCAGACTTATTGCCCAAAGTGCGAACGATTCCTTGCCGACCGCTATGTGCATGGCACGTGCCCCGCCTGCGGCTACACGGAAGCTCGGGGCGATCAATGCGAGAACTGCGGCAAACTGCTTGATCCCACGGACCTGGTGGATTCACGATGCGGAACATGCGAAACGAAACCCGAAATAAGGGATACCAACCATCTTTTCATCGATCTGCCGGCCATCGTGCCCCGGCTGGAAAAATGGATGAGGACGGCTTCCGTAGAGGGAGGCTGGGCCAAAAACGCCATCCAGATGACGAATGCATGGATCCGGGACGGGGTTAAACTCCGGTGCATAACGCGTGACCTGAAGTGGGGCATTCCCGTTCCCAGGAAAGGATTTGAAAAAAAGGTTTTTTACGTCTGGTTTGATGCACCGATCGGCTATATCTCCATAACCGCCACTTTGACGGACGAGTGGGAAAAGTGGTGGCGGAACCCGGAGAACGTGAACCTGTTCCAGTTCATTGGAAAGGACAATATCCCGTTTCATTCCGTTATATTCCCCTGCACGCTGCTGGGTAGCGGTGAGAAATGGACATTGGTTCATCACCTGGCCTCTTCCGAATACCTCAATTACGAATCGGGTAAATTTTCCAAGAGCCAGGGGACGGGCGTGTTCGGCACTGATGCCAAGGATACGGGCATACCGGTGGATGTCTGGCGGTTCTACATCTTCTACAACAGGCCGGAGAAAGCCGATTCCATGTTCACGTGGAAGGACTTCCAGGAAAAGGTCAACGCGGAACTGATCGGCAACATCTCCAACCTCGTCAACAGAACACTGACATTTGTCAGCCGGTTTTACGAAGGGAACGTTCCGGACGGCGGGAGCGATTCCGGGTTCTGGAAAACAGTGGCGGATTTGGAGAAAGGAATAACCGATTCGTTTGAGAAGGTTGAGCTGCGGGAGGCGCTGCGGGGAATACTCGAGCTGTCCAATCTGGGCAACAAGCGTTTCCAGGATGCGGAGCCGTGGAAGGCAGTCAAGGAAGACAAAGAAAAGGCGGATTCCCTTCTCAAGGACCTTGTGTACCTCATCAGGGACCTGGCGGTCCTTCTTTCACCGTTTATTCCCGGAACATCACAGGAAGTGTTCGGTTTCCTGGGTTTGAAAAACGCGGCGTTCAACGATTTGGGAAGGCTGGAGGGAATCAGGAAACTGGGGGAAACAAAGCTTCTTTTCAATCGTCTCGAAGACGGCCTGATCGAAACGATGCGCATACGTTTTTCCGGTTCGCAAAAGGAACGCGTATCGCCGAAAGAGAAATTCAGAAAGAACGTGCTTTTAAAAACAGCCAGAATAACACAGATTGAACCCCATCCCAAGGCGGACAAGCTGTATATTGAAACGGTTGACCTTGGGGGGGAGACACGCACGATCGTATCCGGTCTTGTGCCTTATTACAGGGAAGAGGAGTTGCTGGACAGGACGGTCATTCTGGCGGCCAACCTGCAGGCTGCCAAATTGAGGGGTGTTGAAAGCAAGGGTATGCTTCTGGCGGCTGAGGACAAGGAAACGGTCGAGGTAATCTTCGTGGAGGGAGCGGAACCGGGAACGCGGATAGTCCTGGAAGGCGACGACCCGCAGACGCTTCCCGTACCGTCTGAAATTAATATCGATACTTTTTTCGAGACGCCGATGACCATTAAAGAGGGAGGCCTGTTTATTGAGGATACCAGGCTTGTCTGCAATGGCAAACCGATAGGAGTGTCCAGGGTTGTCGAAGGAAAAGTCAGATAAAACCATCCCTATGATGGACCCGTATGTTATTACAGTTGAAAAATCCCCGCTTTCTCTACTGGATGAAAGTCCGGAATTGTTTCAGACCGGCTATTGGGCCGCCTTCAAGGAAAAATTCGGCTGGACTCCCTTTGCGTTTAATATAAAGGAAAGTAAAAGTTCGTATCCCCTGCTTGTTCTTGTAAGAAAAATTGCGCCCATGTATTTAGTCGGTTATGTGCCTTACGGCCCTGCCGTTCCGGACCCGGGTAAAACAAGGGGAGAATATTTATCCGTGCTTTCAAAGACCCTTTTCCCCTTCCTGCCGCCTTCAGTCCGGTTCCTGAGATTCGACTTACCCTGGATATTAAAGGAAGGTGAAGAAGACTCTCTGATGGTCAAGGCGGGCAGGCACGGGAGGAAGGCCCCCATGGATATTCAACCTCCTGTCACCGTGCTCCTCGACCTGACCGGCTCCGAAGAAGCCATGCTGAAGCAAATGAAGCACAAGACAAGGTATAACATCAAGCTGGCGGAAAAAAAAGGCGTCCGTATTGTTGAAAAAGACGCGTCGGGACTCGAGGAATGGTACCGTATTTACAGGGAAACCGCCCTGCGGGATAAAATAGTCCTTCATTCATTTCCGTATTATCAAAACCTTTTCACGCTTGGAAAGGATTACCGGGGCGCCCGGCCTGAACTGAAACTGTATTTGTCGGAGGCGGAGGGTGAAACATTGGGCGGAATCATCGTGGCACATTTTAAAACCAGGGCATTGTACATGTATGGCGCTTCATCGAATAAAAAGCGGAACTGGATGCCCAACCACGCCCTTCAGTGGACCGCCGTCACGAAGGCAAAGGAAGCGGGATGCCGGACATACGATTTTTTCGGCATTCCCCGTGCAGATGACCCGGCCGATCCCATGCATGGTCTTTATAGATTTAAAACGGGCTTCGGGGGAATCGTTGCCGTCCGGCCGGGATGTTATGACTACCCGAAGGGGTTTCTTTTATACGCAGGATACGTATTTGCCGAAAAAGCGCGTAAATTTTATTACAAGGTAATAAGGAAAAAGCTGTAGAGGATACCTGTCCGCCCGTTATGCTTCTCATGGTCAAGTGTTGCTTTTTTTAAATTATATTATTATATATTAAGTATATTGGGAAATTCATTATATTACACATGTTTTTATTCATGGAAAGGGATCAGGATACATGGCGGGCAGCTATACACGGTGGAATGTGATTCTAACGGCGCAAAACGGCAATGAGAGGTTTTTAAAAAAAGAAGATTTGCTTTTTTCCAAGGGCAGCCCTTCGGCCGGAATTACCGTTTCCTGTGATTTATCCCGGAAATACCAGGAGATAATCGGGTTCGGGGGCGCCTTGACAGAGGCGGTAGCGTACAATCTCCTTCACCTGAGCCGGGAGAACAGGGAAAAGCTGTTACAGGGTTACTTCAATGCGGTGGAAGGCATGGGATACAACCTGTGCCGGATCCACATGAACAGTTCGGATTTCTGCCTTGATAATTATTCCTGCGACGATGTGGACGGTGATGTTGAACTGAAGCATTTCAATATCGAGAGGGACAAAAAATATACCATCCCCATTATCAGGGAAGCCCTCGCCATTAATAAGAACATCCGGATCCTGATGTCGCCCTGGAGCCCGCCGCCCTGGATGAAGACCACGGGAAAAATGAATCACGGAGGAAAGCTGAAACCGGAATACAGGGAAACCTGGGCCCTTTTTTTCACGAAATTCATCCGGGCCTACGAGGCGGAAGGCATACCCATCTGGGCCACCACGGTTCAGAATGAACCCCTTGCCACCCAGCGGTGGGATTCCTGCATTTACACGGCGGAAGAAGAACGGGATTTCGTAAGGGATTACCTGGGCCCCGCACTGCACAGGGCGGGCCTGGAACGGATCAAGGTTCTGGTGTGGGACCATAACCGCGACCTGATGTACAAGCGTTCGAAGATTATTCTTTCCGATCCGGAAGCGGCGAAGTATGTCTGGGGAATCGGTTTCCATTGGTATTCCGGCGAGCAATTCGATATAGTCCGTCAATGCCATGAAGAGTTTCCCGATAAAAAGCTCATATTTACCGAAGGCTGCCATGAAGGCGGCGTCAAGCTGGGCAGATGGGACCGCGGAGAGCGTTATGGTAAAAATATCATCGGCGACCTGAACAGTGGTACACATGGCTGGATCGACTGGAACATAGTCCTGGATTGCGGGGGCGGCCCCAACCATGCGGAGAATTTCTGCGATTCACCGATTATCGTGGATCCTCCGAAAAACATCATCCATTACCAGAATTCTTTTTATTATCTGGGTCATTTTTTCAAATATATCAGGCCGGGGGCCACAAGAATCAGGTGCGAGTCGAACTCGGAAGACCTGCAGACAACCGGTTTTTTAAACCGGGACGGCACTTGCGCCATCATTGTTTTGAACCTGACGGATAAGCCGGTTGAATATTCCATTCACTTAAACGGCAATGCCTGCCGTACGATTATTCCCGAGCATGCCATAAAAACCCTCGTTTCAAGGAACTGATCCCTGGCAGCTTCTATAAAACTTGATTTTTATAGGTGACATTATTGAAAAATTTGTTTATTTCCTTCATACTGAAAAAAACGGCAGTACATAAATAGGAGGAGCCTGTAATGAAAAAAATTGTATTAAGTATGATATTTATTACACTCTGTGCTTTATCGTTCGCCCAATCCGAAAAACTTCGTGTTGGTGTTGTTCAATTCGAGGAAAAGAATAACATCGGCATACAGAACGCCGGCACCATTATTGCCGAATGGGTGGTGACCGAGGTTAAAAAAATCGACCTGTTCGAGGTGGAAGAGCGGCTTCTTCTTGAAAAAGTACTGGAGGAACAGGAACTCAGCTTATCCAATGTGTTTGATGAGACAAAGGCCATCAAGATAGGCCAGCTCTACAGTGTTGATGCCATCATTACCGGTGCCGTCTCGAAATTCGGGAGCAAGATTTCCGTTACCGGCAGGATCATCAACGCCACCTCGGGTAAAATTCTTAAAACCGCCTCTGTTTCAACGGATGATATAGATCAGGTAGAGCATGAAGTTACCCTGCTGACCAATGAACTGTGTGATATCAGCCGGGAGGAATTTCAAATCAAGGAGGATATCCGGAAACGCGAATTGATCCAGCTTGTTGTCGGGGCCGGAGGATCAATTTCTCCCCTTGGATTGGAAGCCGTGATGCGGGTTAATTACCGCTGGCTGGACCTCTGGGTACTGGGGATACCTGTCGGTTACGGGCAAAACATTGAATTTGGCGGATTTTTCAATATATTAACATTTGTTGGCGTCGGCGCGGCTTTTGGCATGACCTTTGATAATGATTATGATTATGCGGGCACGAATTACATTCTTTTCGGCATCCAGTTCAAACCCCGGGTTGATATGGAAATGATGCTTTTAATTGGCGGGGCGCTTTCCGGGACCATATGGACCCAATACGAGGTGAAGGTTGACGGGTATTGGAGTTTCCCTTCCAATTTTTCCATTTCCGGCACTTATTATTTTAATGAGAATTTTGGTGTTACAGTCCGGTATCTGAACACACAACTGGGGAATTTAATCGCGCAGGTACCATATTTCACTGACACTGACGAATACATTTACAGGCAGTTATCCATATCCGTTCTGTACCGGTTTCCCATCGCGGAATTTTAGCGAAGTATTTTACGAACATCCATGGCCTTCTGTAACTAAAGTTATCCTAAAAAGCAGTTTTTTTGAGCATGCCCACGTTTAATCTTTTTTTTCTCCTGCCGATAATTAGTGAGGAAGGAGGACTGCTTGATCAGAGGATTATATACCGGCGCTACCGGCATGGTCGTACAGATGCACCGGCTTGATACCATTTCAAACAACCTGGCCAATGTGGACCTCGTGGGATACAAAAAGGACACATCCATAGAAAAATCCTTTCCCGAACTGCTGCTTCGGCGGATGAACGACGACGGGGTGTATAAATTCCCCTTCGGGTCCGTGGACACCACCCCGATCGTCGGCAAGCTGGGCATGGGATGCGAAGTGAACGAGGTATTCACCGTTTTTACGCAGGGTGCCATGAAACAGACGGAGAATGTTTTTGACATGGCCCTTGAGGGAGAGGGGTTTTTTTCCGTGGGGACGGAGGAAGGAGAGAGGTATACACGGAACGGTTCCTTCCTTTTAAACAGCGAAAGCTATCTCGTCACCAAAAACGGCGATTACGTATTGGGTGAAAACGGGCCTATCAAGATAAAGGCGAATAATTTCATCATAGACGAGGACGGCGTCATTTACAGGAATTCACGGTTTGCCGATGATGACCAGCGGCTCGTTTCCATGGCGGAAAATGACTGGGACAATATTGAAAGGGTAGACAGGCTTAAAATCGTCAATGTCAGCAGGCCCAGGGAATTGAAAAAGGTGGGACATTCCAAGTGGATGGCAACCCCGGATTCCGGTGAAGCCGAAATTATTGAAGAGGGAAAACGGCCGAAAGTGAGGCAGGGTTTTGTGGAAGCTTCCAACGTGAACGTTGTCCAGGAAATGGTGGAAATGATAGAGGTGAACAGAAGTTACGAGGCAAACCAGAGACTCATTCAGACGGAAGATGCCCTGTTGGGCAAATTGATAAATGAAGGCGTAAGGGTATAGAAGGAGAATAAGATATGATGCGATCATTATGGACTGCGGCGTCTGGCATGATTGGCCAGCAATTCAATATTGACACGATTTCCAATAATCTGTCCAACGTGAATACAACGGGGTATAAGAAAAACCGTGCCGATTTCGAAGACCTGATTTACCAGACCCTGCGGATAGCGGGCACGCCGGCCACGGAAGTAACCAATATCCCGACCGGCATCCAGGTGGGGCACGGTGTAAAACCGGCCGCGACGCAGAAAATATTTTCCCAGGGGTCCCTCCAGTCCACGGGCAATGTAAGCGACATGGCGATTGAAGGGGAGGGATTTTTCCGGGTGCTGCTTTATGACGGCTCGTACGGGTATACCCGCGACGGTGCCTTTAAAATTGATTCAAACGGGCAGATGGTCACTTCCAATGGATACAGGGTCATGCCCGAAATTATATTCCCGGAAGGGTTTATCCGGGATACCATTTCCATTTCCCAGGACGGGTGGATCACCTGCAAGGTTTCCGGCAGCGACGACATCATAGACGTGGGCCAGATGGAAATGTACCGGTTTGTAAATCCGGCGGGTTTACAGGCCATAGGCGAAAACCTGTTGAAGGTGACCAATGGTTCCGGCGAGCCTATTGGAGGCCGTCCCGGATTCGATGGCATGGGTAAGGTGATTCATAAATTCCTCGAGATGTCGAACGTTTCCGTTGTCCAGGAAATGGTAAACATGATCGTCGCTCAAAGGGCTTACGAATTCAATTCCAAGGCCATACAGACTTCCGACTCCATGCTTGCGACAGCCAATGCCTTGAAACGGTAAGGTAACATGAAGGCAAACAGGATACTCATTCCACTGATTCTCTTGATTACATGCCGGCTATTGCCAGGACTGACCCTTTATTTAAAGGACAGGATCGACGTTAATGAATACCCTGTTACCATCAGGGATGTTTGCAGACCGGCTGCGGGCCTCCAGACCCTGGCCGAAAAGGTGCTTTCCCTGCCCCTGGATACCGGCAGGGAAAGACTATTGCTCCTGCCTGCAAGGATAGTCCGGAAGAAACTGGAAGAAACACTGTCCCGGTCGGTAACGGTTATTGGAAAGCGCATGATGATTATTCCGCGGCAGCTTGTCCGGCAGGGATCGGCTGTTTTTTATGATGCTTTCCTTTCTTACCTTGATTCCATCGATCCCGAACCCGATTCCCTGCTTGAAACGGAAGTTCTTGTACCGCCGGAAATTTCCCGTGACCTGTTGATCGGTGTTCCGGAATTCCGCCCGGCAAATCCGTTGCGGAAGGAAGTGTCGTACTTGAGCGGCGATATTGATTTTTATTACGAGTATGCGGCTCCCGGGAAACAGGGGCAAACCGGCATTATATCCTTAAGATTTCATTCCATTCTTCCTGTCGCGGTGGCGCTTAAGGACCTGTCTTGCGAGGAGAGACTGCAGGCGGAGGATGTCCTGTATGAAGATAAGGATACTTCGATGCTGCCGGAAGGAGTGTTGACCGTCAATGACAACCTGGATGTGTACAAGGTCTCTTCCCCGGTCAAAAAGGGCGAGGTTATTTCAAGGAGAAAATTAATTCGCGAGAATTTTATCCAGTCGGGCGAGAGGGTTCGGATTGTCTTTGTTCTTAAAAACATCCGGTTAACCATGCCGGGAAAGGCCTATAAAGGCGGGAACCCGGGTGATACCATCCCCGTCCAGGGAACAATCGGCGGCGAGAAATTTTTCGGTAAAATCATGAGCAGGAAGGAGGTCCTTGTTGAACTCGATTCCTAAGTTATTAATGGTTATCCTCCTGCTTTTCGTGACCGTATTGGCTTTTAGTCTGCCGTCCGTACGTATCAAGGATATTGCCTATATAAGCGGGATACGGGAAAACCAGCTCCTGGGGATCGGCCTGGTGACGGGATTGTCCGGCAAAGGGGATTCACAGGGCTCGGGTCTGTTAAAGGGCGCGCTTTCCAACCTGCTGGCCAATTTCAGTATCGAAGTGGATGCCAAGGATTTAAGGTCGAAGAACTGCGCCGTTGTCATGGTAAGCATGGAACTGCCGTCATTTGCCAGGCCTGGTGACCGCATAGATGTCACGGTTTCCAGTATCGGGGATGCACGCAGCGTTGAAGGCGGGATCCTGCTCCAAACGAACATGAAGGCGGCAAACGGTAATGTCTATGTCGTGGCGCAGGGAAAGGTGCTTGTTCCACCGGCCAATTCCCAGTCCAAAACCGTCGGTTCCATTCCCGGCGGCGGAATTGTGGAACGTGAGATCTTGACGAGTTATATAACTAATGATTATATAAAGATAGTGCTCAGAAATCCTGATTTTGTAACGGTAACTGCTGTAGCACAGGCAATTACCGAGGCGTTTCCGGGTATAGAGCTGAAAAGCGTCGATTCCGCTATGGTCGAGGTAAAATTACCGGAGGGGCAGCGTAATAACCCCGTATCTTTTATCGCCAGTCTGGAATCCCTGAACGTGGTGCCGGATGCAGCCGGCAAGGTTGTCATTGATGCGGCAACGGGCGTCATCATTATCGGTGAAAACGTCAAAATAGGCAAAGTCGCCGTATCATACAAACAGGTCAGTGCCACGGTAGGTTTCAGCTTCCTGACGGAAGATCTAAATCCGGAAAATTTCGTTATAGAGGATACAACGAGTGTCAACGACCTCGTGGATCTTCTGAAAAAAGTGGGTTTGAAGACGGATGTGATTATAGGTATACTGCAGGCCATAGAAAAGGCGGGGGCCTTGTTTGGCGATCTTGTGATCATGTAGTGATATTGACAGGTAATCAAGGAGGGGGTATGGACTTTTCAGAACTTACAGGCATATATCAAAAGGACCTCGGGGCTTTGGAAGCAAGGACCAGAATGTCTGCAAAGCCTGACCAGGATAAAAAGAAAACGCCTCTTTACAAGGCTTGCGTGGAGTTTGAGTCCATTTTCATAAAACAAATGCTCAATGCAATGAGGAAAACCATAGATAAATCGGGAAGCCTCCTGCAAAGAAGCATGACCGAAGATATTTTCGAAGACATGTTATACGACGAATACTCCAAATCAATGGCTGAAATGGGAACTTTCAAACTGGCTGAAACCATGTACAATCAATTATCAAAGTATTCGGGATAACCCATGCCCGGCTCAAGGATGATCATCGGCGTATTGATTGACGAATTCGAGGGAAGGTATCAGCGCCAGGTATGGAAGGGCATTATGGACGCCGCCGTAAAGCGCTCCGCAACGCTGCTTTTTTTTGTCGGGAAGCGTTTTGAGTCTCCCTTTGAGAACGAAATCCATCAAAACCAGATATATAAATTCGTGGATGTAACGCAGCTGGACGGAATCATATCCTTTTCAACCGCCTTATCCAACCTGTGCGGTGCCAACCGGATAGCCGAGTTTTTAAACCAGTTCAGAGAGATACCGATTGTCAGCATCGGTCTTTCCTTTGAACACATCCCTTCCATCCGGATGGACAATAAAACGGGAATGAAGAAGGCCATCGAACACCTGATCGTCAAGCACGGCCATAAAAAAATAGCGTTTGTCACGGGGACGGAAAACAACCAGGATTCACAGGAGCGGTTTGAGGGATACAGGGAGGCCCTTTCGGAAAACGGCCTGGAATTCGATCCCGATATCGTGGTAAGCGGGGACTTCACCTTTCCCTCGGGGAAGGAAGCATTAGTCAAGCTTCTTGACGAAAAAAAAGTTGACATCGATGCCATAGCTTTCTGCAACGACGATATGGCTTTCTCGGCGCTTAATGAGCTGCAGGTCCGCGGTATTCCCGTTCCTGAACGGCTTGCCGTAATAGGGTTCGATAACCTGGAGGAGGTGGCGCTTTTTTCCCCGCCCCTTACTACAGTCAATCAGCCGTTATATGATCAGGGGTTTGCGGCATTTGAAACATTGTATGCCCGCATAACCCGCCAGGAGGTTTCGGAACAAACCCTCCTGCCCACCGAGCTTGTAATCCGTGAATCGTGCGGCTGCTTCAATTTATTGAACGAAAGGGAGAGTAACACCGCTTCCCAGAAAAAGCATCCGGCAAAAGGGAAACTTCTTCTCGGGATTATCGAGAAAAAGACGGGCGCTATTCTTTCCGAGACGGTTGAGCTGTTGAAAAACCGGTTCGATCCCGCTCCTTATCTGCCTTCACTTAATGAACTGCTTGCCTCATTGATTGATGATATAAGAGAAAGGGGAAAGGCATTTTCTTTTCTCAAGAAACTGGAAAAATTTATTGAGAAGGAAAGCTATATCCACCGCAACAGGTGGCATACCATCGTTCATTCCCTTTATACGGCCACCCTTTCGCTTGCCGGCGGCTGCGAGGATGTTTTCATACTCCACCAGATTTTTCACCACGCGCAAATTTTTATCGGGGATCAATTATCTTCCCATGAAGCGGGATTACGACTGGAACTGCACGGTCTTATATGGGAATTGAGGGAAATGATGCGGAACATCCATTCGTCCTTCAGGTTCTCTGATCTTATAAAGCATTGTTCCGTGCATTTACCCGACCTCATGATCAACACGTGCTACATCGCGCTTTACAAGAAACGCTCATACATGATGGAGGCGGGTCATTTTACCATTCCCGAGTATTCCCGGCTGATAATGGATCTGGAACAGGGAGAGTTCAAGCCGGTAAACAAACTGTCTCCGTACCATGAAACGATCGGTCTTTTGTATCACCTGTGCGGGAGGAATAACGGTGAGGACTGTTTTATCATAATGCCGCTCGTTAACAGGGAGAATCATCTTGGTTTTATACTTTTCGGACTGGGGAAAAAAGACCCGATTGTCTATGAAACCCTGAGGGAACAGATCGGTGAAGCCATTCAGACCATCCTCCTGTTCAAGCAGGAGAAAAAGGTGAAGAACAACCTCAAGGAAGCCTTGCAGAAGCTGAAGAAAAGCGAAGAGCATTTTAAAGAGATTGCCGTTATGCTCCCGACAATTATAATCGAAACGAACAACACGCTTAACATAACATTTTTAAACAATGCCGGGCAGGACCTCTTCGGAATCAAAAGTCTCAGGAAGGAAGACAGGCATTTCCTGCTCGATTTCATTCACCCCGAAGACGTCAGCAAGATAAGGGAGTTCACCTCCAGAATCATTGGCGGCGGCTTTTCCCCGTTTTTCGAATTCAGGGCATTGAACGCGAGCAAGCAATTTGTTTCTCTCCTCTGCCGCGCCGGCCTTATTGTGCGTAAAGGCTCCATCAGGGGCATCAGGTGGAACGTGATCGATATCAAACCGCTCATGTCCTCCGTTCTGCTTCCGGAAGAATCGTTTTACAAGGAATTTCATTTCAGTTCCCGTGAAAAAGAGGTGTTCCTTCTTTTGTTACAGGGAAATAAAATCAAGGATATCGCCAAGAAGCTGTTCATAGCGGAAAGTACCGTGAAGAACCATATAGGCGCCATTTACAGTGAAATGGACGTTAAAAACAAGGATGAGTTTTTTGATAAACTGAAAGATTACCAGATCAAGCATTTCGGCTATGAGTCTTTCATCTTTTCGCTTTTATCCAGGCTCATGAAAGGCTGATTGGGGATCCCCCGCTCATCAGATAACCGGAGTCATCATCTTGAAAATGTCCCTTCCTTCAAAGGCGCCTGAAGGTTTTATAAAGGGTTTGAGAGGCGGAGGGGTAAGTTCGCCGACTTCCTGCGTCAAGTAGAGGCTGTTGGATTTAGCGTGTTTGTAACCTATGTGAAAAATGGAATTGATGGAGTCGGCTATCACATTTCCCGTGTTCCTTTCAACGTATTCCAGGTTGCCGAGGTGCATTACCGTCCTGAAAGATATGAAGTTGGGGAAATGGGATTCCCTGATATCGTGGATGAATTTGAAAAGGTATAACCTGAAGGCGCAAAGTACGGCATCGATTTCCTTTCCCTTGTAAGGGAAGAGGATTATCCCGCCGTACCCGTTCCAGTACCAGATTTTACCCTCAAAGGGGTAAATTTGTCTTTCGATGAAATTCCTGAACACCGCCAGCGCCACCTTAAGATTTTTTTTACCGTATTTCTGTTCAATTTCTTTCTTATCATCCATTTCTATGAAAATGATTGTGAATGTTGATTCCGTACCGGTCTTGATATCCTTCCACCCATTGGGCGATACAATATATTTTTTGCTTTTTTCAGCAATCTCAATGTCAGCCGCTTCGTAATCTTCACGGTATTCTTCCAGAAATTGAACGAGGGCCTTGAACCTCTGCTTTTTGAATGCCGTTGCGAGGGCTTTTTTGCCTATGTAATCCACGGCCCCGGAAAAAAAATACAACGCCGGGTCATCCGCGGAATCTTTCGGGTCCAATATTCCATAATATATTAAATCATTTGCTTGGATGGTTTTGACGGCCTTTTGCAGGTTTTTTTCGAATGCCGAGACATCAAGGTAGAAAATGGACGGCATTTCCGTTGATTTGACATCTTTTTTCAGGTCTTTTGGGTCCGCCAGGATAATTTTCGGGAATTTCGATTTAAATCCGCCTGCCGTCTTTTTTAAATTTTTATTTGTTGAGTATATTCGTATGTCCAATTATTTCCCCCATTTTAATGCATAACGGTAGACGGTATTACCCCTTGCGGTTTCAACCGCGTCAAATAATTTTTCCAGTTTACCGCCAAGATCTGAATAGACGCCGGGTGAAATAAAAATAGTGTCCGGCTCCGAGTATTCGGATTCCAGTTTTTCCAGCCTGAGCAGGGTATCGTTTTTTATTTCTTTCGTATTCTGATAGAATTGACAGGGACCCGTGTGAATGGCCATCCTTACCTGGATGGGGTTTTTCAGGGCATTGTTCAATATGTTATATAAAAATAATTCCCTTGAGAATTCGATTCCGCAGAGAACGGAATCCTGGTTTTTGTCGCTGAAATAAAAGGCGGCGAAACCGCCGTCTCCTTCCCATTCCCATAAGCGCCCGTTCCTTTTTTCAATGATTACCTGAAAAAGTTTTTTTACCCGGGAATAGGTTTTTACTATTTCATCCCGTGTGTATTCCCTGACCAATTGGGTATTTCCCACTATATCTATCCGCAGAAAGGAAAAATCGTAAATGTCCCCGTCATGAAGCAGGCCCCAGCCTTTTGTCATCACGACGCTGTCATTCTCCACAAATGTTTCATATTCCTCTTTGTAGATGACGCCCAGCGCTTCCACTTCCTTGAATATCTGCGGCAGCAGCCTGATGGTGAGCCTTCTTCCCATTATGCCTTCCCGGGACACCTTTACGAGGATTTCCAGGAGTTTCAACATGAGGTCCCTGGCCATGACATCATTTACGATTTGCCTGGCCGCATCGATTTTTTGAATGGGAATGTTTTCCGGTATACCTGTTTGAACATAAATATCATAGTCCTTGAATATCAGCCTGGCAAGCCGGACCATTGTTTGTACGGGCATGGATTGGGACAGGGATTCAATTACTAGCCTTTGTAACTTACCGCTTACTTTCATAGGCAATCATTTTCCTTTATGACATAGAACAAATATTATAACGTAAATTATATCGGCACCTTTAAAAACATAGCATATGCACAATTCATTTGCAAGAATTTATTAGTTTCACTAAAGAAAAAGCCACATCCTGTGGAAGTGGCGGTTGACTATATTATTCTCATATAGGCACCTCTAAAAACCTCCTTTCGGAGTCGTCTGTCGAATCAAAACCCTTTAAAAATTGGAGTTTTTAGAGGTTGCCCAAGATAAATCAATAGGTTTTTTAAAGTGCAGATATATTATTCGTGGATTAATGTATTAAAAATAAGACACTTAATTTGCCCAAAATTTTTTTAAATATATAATTCCTTATAATATATAGAGTTATAATCTTGTTTTCTTTGACTTTAAGTTGGCATGCATCTTGCATATTAATATGGCAGGAGATAGTTATGGTAAAGAATAGATCAAATAAAAGCGGTGGGAATGACATTCTTAAAACATATTTTGAGCAGATCAAGGGAACACCGCTTCTCACGCATGAACAGGAAATTTCTCTTTCAAAGAGAATTCAAAACGGGGACAGGGAAGCAAGACAGCAACTGATTGAAGCCAATTTAAAGCTTGTCGTCAAGATCGCCAAGTCATTTAAAGCAAGTAATATAGCACTTCTGGACCTGATCCAGGAAGGAAACCTGGGTTTAATGAAAGCGGCTGAAAAATTTGATTATAGAAAGCAGGTCAGGTTCAGTACATACGCATCCTGGTGGATCAAACAATCCATCGTTCGCGCCCTTTCCAATAAGCGGCGTACCATACGGCTTCCTCATAGAAAAGAGGAAAAACTGAGGAAAATCAACAAGGTTATCAACAACCTGTCCCAGGAACTTGCCCGTGAACCGGATGTTGCCGAGATTGCCAGGGCAACGAACATGAAGGAAAAGGAAGTTCTGAACATCATGCAGGTATCGGAAAGTACCGTATCGCTTGATTGTGAAACAGGCGAGAATAACGGGACCCTGCAGGAGGTCTACAGTGATTATTCCTATGATCCTGACAATGAGTTGATGAAAAAGAGTATGAAGGAAGAGACGATGCGGATTCTTGAGAACCTCGTGGAGAAGGAAAGACAGATCATTCTTTACAGATACTCTTTCCTGGGCGGACGGAAGTATACACTGAAAACAATAGGTGCCCAAATGGGAATTTCTCCTGAAACGGTCAGGCAGATTGAACTCAGGGCTTTGAATAAACTCAAAAAAGCAGCCACCGAAGAACTGAAGGTGTACTGCTACAATTAGACCAGCCATTAAACCAAAGAGAAAGAAGGCGTGAATGTCAGATACCAGGCTTCATGCCTTTTTTTTATCCTTTTATGTTTTGATTCGCTGAATAATCCCCGATAAGTAAATAGAACCGGGTTTGTTGATACATTATGGCGTGTAGAAGAAGAAAAAGAAAAAAGAAAAAAGATTTAAAAAAGACGGTGCTTATTTTCATCAATATTCTTCTTTTTTCCGTGATTTTAATCATAATCGTAACCCGTTTTATCCTGCCTTCCATGGGAATTGGGGAGCAATCCTCCCCGCCACAAGTAAATAATACGGATAATACGGATAATATTCATCCGTCCGAACCGACGTCTGTTCCTCAAATCGGTAAACTGGCCTTTGTTTTTGACGATGCGGGCCATAATTTGTATCAGCTGGAGGAATTCCTCAAACTCCCCATCCGGATGACGATTGCCGTTTTACCTGGGCTCCCGTATTCGACAAAAGCGGCCCAATTGACGCATAAACATGGTCAGGAAGTGATTCTTCATCTCCCCATGGAGTCAATAAACGGGAATGATCCGGGCCCAATGGCCATTGTTGCGAACCAGTCAAAAGAGGAAATTACCCGAATTCTGGAAAAAAGCCTGCTGGAAGTGCCTTTTGCAACGGCTGTCAACAACCATATGGGGTCCCTCATTACTCAGGATCCGGTAAAAATGGACATAATTCTCTCATTTCTGGCCCAAAAAGGCCTGTATTTCCTTGACAGTAAAACAATTGAGAATTCAGTTGCCAGAAATGAGTCTCTAGCGTATAATATTAAATGCCTGGAACGGGATATTTTCCTGGACGATGTTGTTGATAAGGTCCTGATCCGTCAAGAAATTGACAAAGGCATGAAAATGGCTGTTAAAAATGGTTATAGCATCCTGATCGGACATATTCAGAACAGGGAAGTCCTTGAGGTAATGATGGAATACATTCCCCGGTTTACAAACGGGGGATACAAGACTGTACGGCTTTCCGGGTTGGAATGAGGTGTTGAGTGATCGTTTTGGGAATTGAAACCTCTTGTGATGAGACTTCTGCCGCCCTGGTTGAGGACGGCCGATCAATTCTTAGCAACATAGTAGCCTCCCAAGTCGATATTCATTCTCCCTATTACGGGGTTGTTCCTGAAATAGCTTCAAGAAAGCATGTTGAATGGATTGTACCCGTGATTACGGATGCCTTTAATGCGGCCGGGGTGGAAAAAGAGGATATTTCCGCCATTGCCGTGACGTACAAGCCCGGTCTGATAGGGTCACTCCTGGTGGGTCTCTCCTTTGCCAAGGGACTCGCCGCCTCCCTGAACATTCCCTATATCGGTGTGGATCATATCCATGCCCATCTTTATGCACCCCACCTGGAGCAGGATATTTCGTATCCTTACATCGGTCTCCTTGTTTCAGGAGGGCACTCCCTTATCACGTACGTTCGTAATTTTGATGATTTCGATGTTCTGGGGACGACCATTGACGATGCGTGTGGTGAAGCTTTTGATAAAATTGCCAAATTCTATGAAATGGGGTATCCGGGGGGTGTCGTTATAGACCGAATTTCCCAAAAAGGTGACCCCAGGGCTTTTTCCTTTCCTTTCCCGTCACTCCACAAGGGAGATCATAAATACGATGTTTCCTATTCCGGACTGAAAACAGCGGTAGCCAACCAGCTGGATAAATTCTGGAATAAAAAATATGAAAAATCCATCGAGAACATTGCAGCGTCTTTTCAAAAGACGGCTATTGATATCATGGTAAACCGGGTGCTGAAAGCCGTGGAAGACACCGGCTTGCGTAAGATTGTAGCCGGAGGGGGAGTTGCCGCAAACAGCTATTTGCGTAAGAGGCTTAATGAAGAAAGCGGCCTTGAAGTAATTTTCCCGTCAAGTATACTTTGCACGGACAATGCGGCGATGGTGGCCGGTCTGGGTTACCATTATTTATTAAGAGGGAATAAGTCGGATTTCAAGATGAATGCGGAAGCAAGGGTACCTCTTTTCAGGAATATTTATCCCTAACAGGAATCGAGGCAGTATGAGCAGTTCAAACATAGTCAATCCCGTGAATGTACTTCTTATTGATAATTGCGCGGAGGATATTTCCATCATCCAGGATGCGTTTAATAAAAGTGAAAAAATCAGCGAACTGAATATTATCGCGAATCCGGATGAAGCTTTAAAATTTCTCTATAAAGAAGACGATTACAATGATGTTACTACACCGCAAATCGTTATCCTGGATATAAATATCCTTAAAAATACGCATAACCTGCTTTTAAAAGAAATAAAAAATGATGACCGCCTTAAAAATATCCCGGTTCTCATTATTGCCGACAACGAGAACGAGGAAGACATCATCAATACGTATGATTTATACGCCAATTGTTTTATTCAAAAACCGGTTGATTCTTCCGATTTTGCCCACACCCTGGACGTACTCATTAATTTCTGGCTGAATGTGGTCAAGCTACCGCATGCCACGTATTAGGCGCCGGAGTCGAATACCGTCTCACCTACATTGTATTTACTCAGGTCCACCATGCTCCTGTACTTGACAAGGTCTTTAAGTTCCCTTTCAATTTCCTTGAAATTGTAGCTGTACCGATCAGCCGCGATTGCCTCAACATCGGCCTGTTTCACGGCCGCCAGTTCATCGATTGTTTTACGGATAAAGCCGCCAGAATTTTTCGGCGTTTCCCCTTCGCCGGCAGGGCTGATAGCGGAGGAAACCACGGCGGCAGGATTGGCCAGTATGGTTCTGTAGATCTGTTTCCTTAAATTTTCCTGCTTGATTTTTTCATTTTTCCTTTTCCTCAGGCTGTTCCTGATAATGGGGATGAGATAGAAGAGGAAAGAAAACGCAAGGGGAACGATGCCGAGGGCAATTCCGATGAGAAGGGGGGGATTGGCAGCGATATCATGCAAACCGGAATTCAGGAATCGGTACACAAAAGCAAAATCAATGAGAAGAGTTTCTTTATCCAACATTACCATTCGTAGTGTTGGTTCGAACGCTGCAAAATAGGCAAAATACGATCCAAAGACAAGATTGAAACCATTAAAGAACCCGATCCAGCGGTTAGTCTTCTTGGGGGAATAATTGAAGGGAATCAATTCCTTCGTTTTGGGATTCATCAGGGAAGTAGCTTGTGAACTGCCGATATCGGAAGCTGACTTTAACAGTTCCGGGAAAAAGAAAACAATGGTGCCGTCTTCCGTAACTTCAGGTGAACCCTCGTATTCCAGCAGGTATCGGTTGATGAGGTTTTGCGCATCTGTGTGATTCCTGCCCGTCATCGCCATCAATTCATCGATGTTGATGACGCCCTTGTGGCTCCGGATGTAAGCGAGGACATGCTTTTTCTCCTCCGTGTCCCATTCCTCATTAGGGTCCGGTTCGCCGAAAACAAAGGAAAAAACGGATTTATGAAGGGGGCGGCCCTTGTTTCGCTCCTGTGGGCCTTTCAATATCTGCCCGTAAAACCAGATCCTGGCAAACAGCTGGAAAAGCCGGATCACCAGGAAAAACATTCCGCCCTTGGAACTCCGGCCCCGGCTCCTGTTTCCGCCGGCAAAGGAGAGGCCTAAAGCGGCAGCCAGGGCTGCCAGGAGGATGAGAACAAACAGGATAAAGTATCCCACGAGCATAACCACGATCCAGATTTTAAAGAGAAAGGCCAGTATTTTTCCTGTGACTGCAAAAAATCCTTTCATGAACCGCTTGAAGGCGGGTACAAAACCTTTGACCTGGTTGTGCATTCCGTTTGGGAAATAATACACCAGTTCACCGGATTCCGTGGCCTTCATGTGGCCCCTGTATTCGTCTGAAACCACCTTCACGGCCTGTTCCACCTGGTACTTGGGGAGACCCGTCTTTGTTATCAGGTCAGAGACAGTGGATTCGTTCCTGCTTTTTTTAAACACCTTGACCAGTGAATTTTTAACCTGATCCATTTTAAAGTCATAGACCTTTTTTGTCATCGTGCCGACCATTCTCTCCTCCTTTTAAACTAGCTCATGGGGACCTCTAAAAACTGGATATTTATCCAGGGCAACATCTAAAAACCCCGTTTTAAAGGGTCTTTATTCGGAAGCTGCCCTAAATGGTGGTTTTTAGAGTTGCTATAATATACTCTAATCAATGTACCCCATTTAATCAATAAGCAGTCAGCTGCAGTAATTCTCACTATCCATTGAGAATTGCTCAGAGAACCGGCGGACGGTCTCGCGTTTGATAAAATATCAACATCATTATATAAAAAAGGTTACCTTTAAAATTTTAGAGAGGGAGCTTATCAGGATTGTTTGTTTTTGTTAATATTATCGTAATAAATGACATCCGGAAAAAACAACCCCCAGGCACTGCTTGTCTTCCCTCCCGTTTATGATTTTGCCCTTTATGACC
Source organism: Spirochaetales bacterium (assembly GCA_016928415.1). GTDB lineage: Bacteria > Spirochaetota > Spirochaetia > SZUA-6 > JAFGRV01 > JAFGKU01. The sequence goes on along the minus strand of JAFGKU010000049.1, from coordinate 22,107 downwards.
TGTATATCAAACCTTTTTCCCTTATTGAAATCGGCAAGCAGCTTAAAGGGTATGGATTTGATGTTACACTGCTGAATTGTCTGGATTATTCTGACCCTTTTTCAATTATGAACCGGGGAAAACCGAAACGTAAAAAAGACGGTACGGGAAAATTTTTCAAGCAAAGAATGGAAAAACCTCCCGCTCTCAAGGCATCACAAAGAAGCTATTCCCGTTACGGAGTGGCAGGTGAAGTCATCGAAAAAAAAATCGGCATGCAGGTGCCGGATGTAGTGCTTATTTCCTCCGGTATGAGCTACTGGTATCCCGGTATTCGTGAAGTGGTGGACATTGTGAGGAAGAAGCATCCCCGTGTTCCTATTGTTATCGGCGGCATATATGCCACACTCTGCACGGACCACTGCAGAAAGATAACGGGTGTTGATCATGTGATATCCGGTGACGCGTTCCCGCGGCTTGACGAAATTCTTGCTTCCCTCCGGCTTCCCTCCCGGACCATTTTAAAAACCGCCGATTACAGTGAACTCCTTGAATCCTATAAAGAGGCCGGCATTATAAGGCTGAACAAGGGGTGCCCGTTTTCATGCCGGTACTGCGCCTCCCGTATTGTCTGCGGTAAATTTATACCCGGCAATGCGGATGACGGGTTGTCGGAACTGTCCCGTTTACACAGGTTGTGGGGCACTGCCTGTTATGCTTTTTATGATGATGCGCTTTTAATAAGCAAGGAAACCGTGTTTCTCCCTTTTCTTGAGGGAGTGGCGCGGAAGAACCTGGAATTGCGGTTCTATTTGCCCAATGGCATCCATGTCTCCTGCCTGGATGACCGGACGGCCCAGTTAATGAAGAAAACGGGTTTCAGGGAAATCAGGCTCGGATTTGAAAGCGCCAGCGAAGACTTTCATGCCGTCATGGACAGGAAGCTGGATTTAAAAATGTTTGAAGAGGGTCTCCGGATGCTGAAGCTCGCATCGTTTTCCAGTAATGAGATGGCCGTGTATATTCTTGCGGGAATGCCCGGTCAGCACAGGGAGGAAGTGGAAGAATCAATCAGGTACGTGTCCGGTTTGAACGTCAAACCTTACGTAGCCGAATATTCGCCGGTTCCGGGGACGGGGCTCTGGGCGGAGAGCGTCCGGCTGTCCCGTTATCCCCTGGAAGAAGAGCCGTTGACTCATAATAACTCGCTTTTTCCCCTCGAGTGGGAAAAATTCTCGCTGAAGGACCTGTCCGGGGTTAAAACCCTTGCCGCGGAATGCAGGCACAGGATCAGCCATTGAATGTTTATTATTTGACAGGCGTTCCTTTTGTGAGGCTTTTCAGCAGTTTTTCAATGGCTTCCAGCGGATTTTCGTTTCTGTTCAGTATCTGGTACACGCATTCCGTGATCAGGAGCCTTAAATTGAATTCCTGATACAGGGCACGGGCATATTTGGTGGCGAAAATACCTTCCGGGTAATACCCCAGCTGTGAAATATTGGCAATAAGGTCCTCTATGTTCCTGTACCCGCTTATTTTATCCTCCAGTATAATTTCCCTGCCGAATCGCCTGTTTCTTCCGTATTTACTCCGGCACGTGACGTCAAGGTCGCCTACACCGGCAATGGATGAGAACGTCTCGGGATAGGTGGACCCCATGGCCTGTCCCAAAAGCTGTATTTCGTTCAGGCCGGCCGCCAGTAATAGGGATTCCGTATTGTCCCCGAATTCGGGGGAAAGCTCCTTTAAAGCGTCGAACATGCCGAAAGCTATGGCTATTACGTTTTTCAATGCGGCGCTTACCTGCACTCCGATCACATCAAAGGAGGAAAAAACGATGAGGTTGGTCCCGGAGAGAAGCTGCCTGAAACGGATGGAGTTTTTACCGTTCATTGATGCGCTGATCAGACCCGTGATTTTTCCCTGGCTTACCTCCTCGGCATGGCTGGGCCCGGAAATGTAGACAAGGTTGTTTTTATAGAAGCCCGGCAGGTAATTTTCCAGGATTTCGATGATCAGGCCGGGTTTTGCCACGGTAGGGATAAATCCTTTTGACAGAACGCCTATCAGGCTGCGGCCTTCCATGATATTGGGAATGGATAGGATTTTTTTTATTGTTTCAAGAGTATGGAAGGACGGGGTGGCAATGAGAATAAAATCCATGCCGTCTGCGGCTTTGGTTATGTCTGTTGTGGCAACGATGGTCTTGGGCAGACTGATGCCGGGTAAATACCGTTCGTTCACATGGTTCCGGTTGATGGAATCAGCCACTTCCTTTTCAAAACACCAAAGTGAGATGGGGTATCCCTTGTCGCCGACCACCTTGGCCATGGCCGTTCCCCAGGCGCCTGCCCCCAATATTCCTATTCGCCGTTTTTTTTCCATTATTTCCTTGCTTCCTAATCCATGCTCCTTGGGAAACCTGTTCCCGGCATTATTCCCCAGATATTTTAAGGACGCACCGGATTTAAAAAACCGTTTATTCATTATTATTAAAATTTAAGGTCTGTTTCAATATTTTTTTGTCATTTTATATTAATCCATTAAAATTCTTGATTTTTCCAGATGAAAGGTGTACTGATATATTCAACCATTAATATTAATTGTAAAGAGAATGTAAGCTGTTAAAATGATGTCAAAGGTTGTGCCCTTAATTCAGGAACTCATCCGTAATAAATGCGTCAATACGGGCGCTCCCGATTCAGGCCACGAAATAAGATCCGCCACAACGCTTAAAAAGTTTTTTTCAAATTACGGCCTTGATGCGGAAATACTGGAATCCAGGCCGGGCAGGGCCAGCTTGATTGTGCGGATTCCGGGCAGGGATTCCGGAGCCCCTTCGCTGATGTTCATGGGACATATGGATGTGGTCCCCGCCGTTGCTGAACATTGGAGTTCCGACCCGTTCTCGGGTGATGTCCGGGGCGGATACGTGTGGGGGAGGGGGGCCGTTGACATGCTGAACATCACCGCCTCCCAGGCGGTTGGATTTGCCGAGGCATATGCAAAGTATGAAAATTTCCCCGGAGACCTCATATTTTTAGCCGTGGCGGACGAGGAGGCATCGGGCCGGCTGGGAGCCCGATGGCTGGTGGAAAACCATTGGGAAAAGGTAAAAACGGATTACTGCATCACCGAGGGCGGCGGTTTCTGCATTCCCGGGAAGAAACACCCGGGAATAGCCGTAACTATCGGCGAAAAAGGCGTACTCTGGGTACGGTTAACGGCCAGGGGGGTGTCCTCCCACGGGAGCCTGCCGTACTGTTCGGACAATGCGGCCGTCAAGATTGCCAAAGCGGTTTACCGGCTCAATGCGCATAAAACCCGCATGATTTTGACGGAAGAATACAGGGATTTTATAAAACACCTTGATTTAGGCGGTGTGAGCCGGCTTGCATTGGGGAACACTGTCTTTCTCGATGCTTATTTAAAATCACTTTATCACAGGAATGCCGGTCTGGCCCGTCACCTTCATGCCATTTCCCGGATGACGTTCAGCCCCAATGTAATCAACGCGGGGCAGAAATTGAATGTCATTCCGGATGAGGGAATCATTGAAATGGATATAAGGATGGTCAAGGGCCAGAATGTAGAGGATGCCTACAGGGAAATTCATAAGGCCCTGGGTGATCTTGCCTCTCAATTCAAAATCGATGTAATAGATTTTTTTCCATCCAATGTTTCACCGGTGGAAACACCTTTGTTTGATGCGTCCCAGGAGATCCTTGGGGGAGTGTATCCCGAATTTAGACCGGTTCCCAATATATTCAGCGGTGTTACGGATGCAAGGTTTTTCCGGATGAAAGGCGCCTGTGTATACGGATTTACCATATTTGACCGGGAAATGACCTTTTCTGAATATTCCCGGCTATTGCACGGAACGGATGAAAGGATTTCCCTGAAGAGCCTTGAATATACTTGCGATTATTTCTTCAGGCTTCCGGAAGTGTTTTTCCGAAGGATTTATTCGGCGGAAAATCAGCATTTCTAAAATTCAGCCCTTTTTGATGCCAGGTATTCATTGACAAGATTTTCATACTCTGCATAACTCGAAGCCTGCATTGCACTTCGCCGGAGGGCGGCTCCATCAGGGATGTACCGTGTGTATGCTGAAAAATGTTTTCTAAATTCAATACAGGCCCTTTCCTCACTCCTTGAACGGATAAACAGCCTGATGTGTTTAAGGGCTCCCTTCAGCTTCGCTTCAATACTCACCTGCGGAGGTTCCCTGCCGGTAACGAGATATTGCCTTGTCCTGTTGAAAATGAAGGGATTACCGATTGCCCCGCGGGCCAGCATCACACCGTCGCATCCTGTCCGGGTAAGCATATTTTTTACATCCTCCGGCGTAAAAAGATCACCGGAACCGATAACGGGGATTGGGACATGATTTTTCAGGATTTCAAGATGCTCCCAATCCGCCTTTCCGGTGAAAACCTGCGATTTTGTCCTTGGATGCAGGGTGATCAGGCTTATACCGGCCTCTATCCCGGCATCGGCCACCTCTATATAGTTGATGGACTCCCTGTCTATGCCGGAACGTATTTTCATCGTTACGGGAAGATCTGTGACGTCGCGGATAGCCAGGATTATATCCCTGATTTTACGCGGGTCGGAAAGCAGCTGGGCTCCGCAGCCGGATTTGAGAATTTTTTTTATGGAACATCCGCAGTTCAGATCTACCAGGCTGGGCCGGGAAGGAAGGATCGCTTTGACGGCCAGTGCGGCCGATTTGGCGTTTGAAGTGAAAATTTGTACCCCGAGGTAATCCTCGTTTTCCGCCCGGACAAGCAGCCCGAGGGTTTTTTTATTTTCCCGGTAGCATGCCTCCGCCGAAACCATTTCCGAGTAGGTGAACACCGCCCCGTTTTCCAGACAGATCTGCCTGAAAGGGGCATCCGTGTACCCTGCCATTGGTGCGAGAATAATGTTACCCGGAATTGTAAGTCCCGGGAGCTGAATGGAATGATAGAGTTCCATGTCGGGATTTGTTGGGGGCTTAATCCAATCCGAAGAATTTCAGGCTGTTGGCATAGAGGATTTCCGTCAGTTCCTCGAGGGGCATTCCCTTCAATTCCGCTATAAAACGTGCCGTTTCAATAATATATGAGGGCTTATTCCTCTTTCCCCGGTAGAAAGAAGGAACCATGAAGGGTGATTCTGTTTCAATCAGCATCCGCTCTATCGGTATATTTTTTGCCGTTTCATGGAGATTTCTGGCGTTTCTGTACGTAACATTGCCTGCCAGGGAAACATACAGGTTGAGTTCAAGCGCTTTTTGGGCATATTCGTAATCCTCGGAATAGCAATGCAGGACACCGCCCCTTGACGGTAATTTTTCCCTTAGAATGTCGAGCACATCCGTTCCCGCTTCCCTGTTATGTATAATAACGGGAAGTTTGAACCTTTCAGCCATTTCAAGCTGTTTTATGAATAATTCAATCTGGGCATCCCTGTTTCCGAATTTATGATAATAATCGAGCCCGATTTCGCCGATAGAGACTATCCTGTCCAGTTTTGTACCGTCTTCGATTTTAATCTGCCAATCAAGACCTGGATGCGAAACTTCTGAGGGAGAAACGCCGATACTATGAAAGACATGTGTTTCTGTTTTGAGATTGTCGTAAATTTTAAAGAAATCAGGCAAATTGTTGGAAATGCTTACAATTCCGGTGACATTTTCCTGTTTGGCTTCTTGGACGATAATGAGCTGTTCTATGGGATCTTCGTTTATCAATCCAATATGAGCGTGAGTATCAAAAAATTGCATATTACCCCGTCTTATTTTATAAAATTGGAAAGTATTAAATACTTTAGATTCAAGTGTAGCATAAAAAAAACATCAAAGTCAATATTGCGTTTGACAATAATATTGATTAATGTTAAGTTTAATATTGCAGATAGTGTCTTCTTACCAAAATAAAATAAGGAGATAGGTGTGTCAAATAACAGTAACTATAAAAAGGCGGAAACCAGGATTGTTGAAAAAATTTTAAAAGTTTTGGCAACAATCGGGGCTAAAATTATCGCCTTCTTTAAATTTATCGTGCATAAAGGTAGACAACGGTTTACCGTTATGTTTATACCTCATTCTGAGAAAAAGATCATAAATTTCCATATTTCTGTTTTTGCGCTCGTTTTTCTGGGTGTCCTGGTGGTTGTTCTCGTCCTTGGTTTTTTCGGATTTTCAACGTATTTTACCAGTTGGAACGAGAAATACAAAAGTGTATCTGAAGATTTAAAAACGAGCAAGCAGAATCTGGACAGGTATGATGATGAAGTCAAGGATTTATCCAGGGTATTTACCACTTTTAAAAACAACATGGAAGATATCTTAGCCGTTATCGGCTCGGATTCCTATAGAGATATAATGCAGAGTGGCGTCGGGGGAGGAGATTTATCCTCTTTTCAGACTGTGGACAGGGAAAAAATTAAAAATATGACGGAAATCAGCGAATTGATCATGTTGAGGAATTATATTGACAATATGATCGATCCCCTGCTGAAGATATACAATGTTTTATTGCAACAGAAAGAGTTGCTGGTGGATATCCCCAATTTATGGCCCATCCAGAGCGGAACGGGAAGGCGTATGGGTAATATTACCACCCTTTTCGGACCGGATGAAGACCCTTTTACACATACCTTCAGACTGCATAGCGGGGTCGACATTGCCTGGAGTTACGGTACACCCATCATTGCGACAGCGAACGGGGACGTATATAAAATTGATAATAACCCGAGGGGATTGGGTTTAAATGTCATTGTCCGTCATAAGTACGGATTTACGACCCGGTATGGACATATGCAGAAAATTGTTGTTAGCAAAGGACAGCATGTATCCAGGGGAGAAATCATCGGGTACATGGGCAGTACCGGCAAATCCACAGGACCTCATGTCCATTACGAGGTATGGATGGGGACCCAGGTGGTCGACCCGATGCATTTTCTCGATATCCAGAGCGATTTAGTGGAAAAATACAAATAGCAATTGACTTTAATCGCTATTATTATTAGAAAACAGGTAGCACATGATTGAAGACCAGATTCCAGAGACAACCTTGATAAATTCCATTATAGGACAAGGAACGCGATTTACCGGCGAATTCAATTTGAACGGGCTGCTTCGCGTTGATGGTGATTTCTCCGGAACCATAAAAACAAAGGGTAAGGTATTGATTGGAAGTAATGGCAGGGTGGAATGTACCATGCATGCCGGCACGGTGGTGATAGGCGGTATAGTAAAAGGTGATATTTTTTCATCTGAAAAGGTAATCATTCTGTCAACCGGCATCATGATTGGAAATATAACTTCGCCGAGACTTATTATAGAAGAAGGGGTTCAATTCAACGGTCAATGCAGGATTGTCCGTTCGAAAAAGAAAGTTGAGCAGAAAGCCGATACACAAGTCAAGGATACGATCGGGAATGATTCATCCAATCACACCGTGGATAATGCCGTAACAATTCCGAACTGAAAAACGGTATGGAAAAAATTGATTCTGTCGGTGATAAATATTATTATCAAAAATCCGAGAAGAATAAAAAACAGAAAATTTCCCAGCCCGTAAAAGCCCAATTTCCCCGTATGATCAAGTCCGTTTCCGAATCTGGCATTATTGATGAAAAGCTGCCGGAGGACAAAAGAAACCAGATACTGGAAGATTTGATTGATGAAATACACAAGGCCGGGGAGAAGCTTAAAAACGCTCCTTTGATGGAGAATATCAAGGAATACAGGCAGACGGTAAAGAATTTTCTTCAGTTTGCCACCAGGCATATGCTGGGTGTAGAGGAAAAAAAATCGGGGTTCGGGATAAAAAAGAGAAAGAAATATACCCTGATCAAGGTTATTGACCAGAAACTGGAAGATCTCACCCTGGAGATTTTGAATTCACAGGGACAGAATCTGGAAACATTGAAACGTGTGGACGAAATAAACGGCCTCGTTGTTGATTTGATGCGTTAGGAGACTTTAAAAATGCAGAATAATAATGAAATAAATGATGAAATGATCAAACAACTGGATGACTCTTCGAATGAAGTAATGGATAAGGATGATGAGAGAGTATCCGGTGGTGAAGTTATAAATATTGAAGGTAAAACGGTTTTCAGGGTAAAGGTCATTTTTTCCAATGCAACGGAATTTTGCATCCCCGAAGACGGCATGGAGGTGAAGCCGGGCGACGATGTGATTGTTGCCAGCAGGTATGGCCGGGACCTTGGTGTCATCCAGGGGATAATCACGCAAACCTCGGAAATAAATCCCGCTAAAATAATCAAGATTTCAAGATTAGCCACCGAGCACGACTTGAAAATATATGAAGAAAATAAATCAAAGGACAAGAAGGCGTTTGATATCTGCCGGCAGAAAATTGACGATCACAAACTGGAAATGAAACTGGTATCCGCCCATTATCTTCTGGATGAGCCTAAAGTGATCTTTTTTTTCACGGCCGAATCCCGAGTCGATTTCAGGGAACTGGTCAAGGACCTTGTATCTGTTTTCAAAACCCGGATAGAGTTGCGCCAGATTGGTGTGAGGGATGAAACAAGGGTGCAGGGAGGCCTGGGCATATGCGGCCGGGGATTTTGCTGCAATACCATTACCGACAATTTAAGCCCCGTTTCCATTAAAATGGCAAAAGAGCAAAACCTGTCGCTTAATTCATTGAAAATTTCAGGTGCCTGCGGCCGGTTATTATGCTGTCTCGCTTATGAATATACCTGTTACCAGCATTTGAAAAAAGAAGCGCCGTCACTGGGAATCAAATTCAATATTGAAAAAATGGATTATACCGTGACGAATGTCAATATTTTTACCAAGAAGATTACGTTAAGCAATAAATCAGGTAAAAGCCTGGAATATGCCATAAATCAGTTTGAATTTGACAATGATAAGCGGAAATGGTCGATCAGGCCTGAACTAGAACCTTGAGACATCCCTTTTAACACACGGCGAAGACAAATTTTTTCAATTCCCTCAGATCGGATATTATATAGTCCGGGTGCGGCTCTTCAACCGGATAATATGCCGGTTGGCCGGGAATCCAGCAGGTATCTATTCCGAATATATACCCGCCGCGAATATCGCTGGAGGGGGTATCGCCTATGCAGAGTATTTCGTATAGAGGTACGGGCAGCTTCTCGGTGGCCGCCCTGTAGAAAGCTGAATCGGGTTTCGCCGCCCCAATCTCTTCCGATATGAAAATGTCATGGAAGAATACTTCCAGTTCGGCCCTGGCTATCCTGCCGCGCTGTACCGATGCAATACCGTTTGTGGCAAGGCAGAGCAGGGCCCTGCGCGAGAGAAATTCTATCACTTCCATGCTGTGCGGGAGGAGATAAGCCTTGGTAGAGAGATTTTTTACGTATTTTTCGGCCACCATGCTTATATTGGCCTTGATTCTGAAGGTCTTGAACAGGGTTTTAAACCTCAGCAACTTGATTGTGTACAGGTTCATTTTTCCCAGTTCAAAGAGCTTGAAAAGCTGCTTGTTTATTTCCCTGTACTTGAGATAGGCCAGTTCAAAAGACCCCTTGAAATCAATTTCCTGAAGAGCTTCATAAAGGGATTCCTTTTCTGCCCGGTTGTAGTCGAAAATCGTATTGTCGGCGTCAATGAGAAAAGCCCTGTATTTACCGTTCCTGGATTTCAAAAAATACCTTTCACGTTTTATAATCCGGTTTTGTTATACCATGATTTCCCTTACATGAACAATAATAAACCGCGCCTTATTGATTTTTTTAAAATTATCTATATCATGGTCACATGCTTGTAAATGGTAAACATTATAGAACGGTGTGGATGGAAGGCAAATCGGTTCACATGATAAACCAGCCGCTTTTACCCCATCAATTCGTAATTTATACGGCCGGTGACCACAGGCAGACAGCCGAAGCCATACGGACAATGATCATAAGAGGGGCCGGGGCCATAGGTGTGGCCGCCGGGTACGCATTGGCACAGGCTGTCCTCGAAGCTCCGGATGCCGGCTTTGAGGGGTATATCAGCGATGCCTTCAAAACGATCAGTTCAACGCGTCCGACAGCACAGAACCTTTTTTATGCACTCGACAGGGTTTCCAAAGCTGTAAAAGCCGCTGCCGGTCCGGATAAAGCCCGACAGCTTGCCGTTAATGAAGCGGAAAGCATCGCGGACGAGGATGTGGCTTCCGGGAAAAGAATCGGTGAATTGGGCAATTCCCTGATCAAGGACGGCTACAGGATTATGACGCACTGCAATGCCGGCTGGCTGGCCTTTGCGGATTGGGGCAGTGCCCTGGCGCCCGTTTATTTTGCTGCGCGCGACAATAAAAAAGTGTTTGTTTGGGTGGATGAAACCAGGCCGAGGCTTCAGGGAGCCAATCTCACCGCCTGGGAATTGTCATCCGAAAATATTCCTCTCGCCGTCATCAGCGACAATGCGGCCGGTTATTATATGCGGAGGGGTGAAGTGGACCTGATGATTGTCGGCAGCGACCGCATCGCCGTCAATGGCGATGTGGCCAACAAAATAGGCACATATGAAAAGGCCGTCCTGGCTCATGAAAACGGCATACCGTTTTACGTGGCTGCGCCTACATCCACAATCGACTGGAACTGCCAGTCCGGGGTGGACATTCCCATAGAGGAAAGAAGCGGGGAAGAAGTGCTTTTCATAACCGGGATGGATAATGACGGCACGCTCCGGAAAGTCCGTATTGCGCCGGATTGCGTGAAGGCCCGCAATCCCGCTTTTGATGTAACGCCGGCTGAATATATCAAGGCCATTATCACGGAAAAGGGAATTGTGGAGCCGAAGAATTTATGCAGCCTGCGGAATTGAACGTTATACGGAATGAACTGAAATTTTTTCTGAGTTACCCGGAATTCATTACCTTGCGGTCGGTCCTGGAAAAGGTTTTAAGGAGGGATTCCAATGACAGTGGCGGTGGCGGATACTGGATCAGGAGCCTGTATTTTGATTCTGTGGATGACGATGATTTTCATGAAAAACTCCTGGGGGTTGAATTCAGAAAAAAGGTCCGGATCAGGATCTATGATACAAACGATTCTTTTGTAAAGCTGGAATTGAAGAGGAAGCTGAATCAATTCATAAACAAGGATACGATAATGATTTCAAGTGAGCATGCCCTGCGTATTATAGAGGGTGATCGTGAAATCCTCCTGGAATACCCGCAGCATGCAGTAAAGTATTTATATGCATTGATGGGGGTGAGGCATTATGTGCCCGCCGTTGTCATTGATTATACAAGGGAAGCATTTGTGTTCGAACCCGGAACGGTAAGGATTACGTTCGATAAGGAAATCAAATCCTGTTTTTCCGATTTCAACATTTTTAACCCGGACCTGGGCGTTTATCCGGTATTCGATGAGCCGGTCGTCGTCATGGAGGTAAAGTACAACGATTTTTTACCGTCCTGGCTTAAAGATATATTTGCCAGAGTGAAAACCGTTTTTACAAGCGTGAGCAAATACTGCCTGGGCAGGGGACTGGAATTTTATTAATAAGGAGCTGGTAAAAGTTTATGTTTGACCTGACAAAATTCAATATCAATGCGGATCTTATTTATGCCATTCTCATCAATATGTCGATGGCCATTGTTATCGGTTTGTTTATTTTCCTGATTTACAAGCTGACGTATTCCGGTGTGGCCTATTCAAAGAATTTCAACATTACATTAATTCTTGTGACGGTGGTAACCGCCATGCTGATGATGGTCATCGGAAGCAATGTCGCCCTTTCATTGGGGATGGTAGGCGCCCTTTCCATCATCCGGTTCCGTTCCGCGATCAAGGATGTCAGGGATATCGGTTTTCTTTTCTGGGGTATGGCGGGCGGTCTGGCCTGCGGGACGGGCAATTTCATGATCGGATTGCTTGGATCGCTGATTATCGCCCTGGTTATTGTATTATTGACAAGGGTTGTGCAGGATGCTTATCCCTACCTCCTCGTGATTAAAAGCAAATACATGGAAGAAACGATTGAGCCGATAATCGTGACTTATGCCAAAAAGTATAAACTTAAAATGAAAAATACAGGGGATGCCGGTATTGAGTATATCTATGAAATCCGTTTAAAAGAGGAAAAAAACCAGGCCCTTGTCAATGATCTAAAGAATCTTCCCGGCAATATATCGGTGAACCTCATATCTTACAAGGGAGAAATCGCCGGTTAAGCATTGTAAACTCACGAAACTACTGGTTAAATTTCCCTAAAGCGCTTCCAGTTCCCCGCTTAAAATTTGAACATGAACCATTTCCTGGCGGATTATTTTTTTGATTTCCGCCTTGCCCAGCTTTTCAGGAACAAGATCTTCCAGGCCCGTGTATAGGGCGATGGACTCGATTTCCAGATTGATGGCCATTTTTAAAATATCCTTGACCGTATCCGAATCCTTGATAAGGGTTTTGCCGTCGGGTTTTACGCTAAAGACGTGACCTTTGGCAAACGCCTGGAGATAGAGGGCAAGTTCATTCGATGGGTCCCAGACAGTCGGTTCTTTGGCTGCCGAAGAGAGCTGTGAATGCATATGAGCGAATGTTTTTTCATGTTCCGTTTCCATTTTTGCCAGGTTGAGAAATTTGTTCTTCATTTCAGTATCTTTGGTAATTTCGGCTGCCCGATTGTAGAAATCGGTGCCGTTTTTTTCAATTTGAATGGCAATCTGGAAAATTTCATCAGCATTAAAAATAATACTCATAGATGCGCTCCTTTTTTTAGTAATTATGGGAAGGAGTATAACTTTAAAATCAGAAAATGACAAGAGCGGTACTTTTTATACCATTGTTGCCGGGTTGATTACCGTTTCTATATCTCAGGCTTCATTCTATATCTTCAACGTTTATTTTATCTATACTTTCCTTTGGCCTGACCTTTTTGATCATATCAACTTCCTGGGCGAATTTTTCCAGGATTACCGGTAATTTTTCGATCAGGTCCGGGTGCTCTTTATTAATGGCCACGACAGTCACATCGGTCTTGGCGTACACATCTTTTTTCCTGATTCCGTCACTAAAGGCAGCCCGTCCGAAAATATTACCCGGTTTGTATTCCACACCGTCCACTTCGACAATACCTTCCTTGACCCAGAAGAATTCCTGGCCATGATCCCCTTTTTTAAGGATCAGGTCTCCGGCCTTGAAATCGACTTCGCGTGTAAGCTGTTCTTCGCCCTTGAAGCCGTATTTTACCTTGTAATCTATTTTAACGTTCCTGACAACGATAGTACAGTCATGTCCCCGCCTTTTTTGATCCGTTTTCTTTTTCAAGGCACCGATGGCAAACCTCTTGGCTTCATCCACCGCGTCTTTAAGGCTAATGCCTGCGAATTCCTCGCGCATTTTTACTTCCACATCCTGCGAAGATTCAATGACTTCCTTCCCCTGGTTGTCGAGAAAATAGACATCTCCTGATGCCTCCGATGTTATAATTACGCCGCCTGCCATATATTATACTCCTTTCTGTAATCCACGAATTATCTAGATTATATATCAAACAAAACCGGATTTCAATCAAAAATAATATTCGGGGCTGCCAGGGGCATTTTCCGGAAGAATGTATTCCGGCAGACACATGCCCGAATCTTGAATTATTGCTATTTTTACTCTATAGTTGATGTATAAGATCAATATTTTTCAAAAAATGGCCGATGTTGAAATAAAGAGGTAAAATTTGGCAAAGCAGCGGATTATCGTAATAACAGTTATTTTATTTTCTTTGTTTGCTTCTCTTTATTCCCAATCCACCATCACTGATTTTGACGTATCGGATGCAGACCAGGTAGTATTTAAAATCAAGTCTTTTCAACCGGGTTTCGGCGAATATGAAACTCTTTTCCTCGCCAATCTCCAGGACGGAAGTCTGCGCCAGCTCACCTTTTTCCCCCAGAGCATGGCTTTTCTCCCTGATTCTTCGCAGCTCCAGATACAAAACAGTTACGGCATTTTCCAGTCTGATTCCAATCTCACCAGTTTCAGTCCACCGGTAACCTTGCCTTCATTTATAAGGGACAGCCTTCTATTAAAAGGCAAGTCTCAACCCGTAGTTTCCTCTCCTGATGGTCATTTTATGGCCTATATTCGTTCTTCTGAACCGGGTTTTGCCGATATCAGCTTATTCAACACTTCAGACGGTGCCGTTACATTGATCGCGAGCATGGTGGACAGGGTACTTTCAAGTCCCATGGTTTCCTTTTCGCCGGATTCAAAGTTTCTGGTGTATGGGAAGGCCAACGCTATCTATTATTATTCCATTGCCCAGATGCAGGATGACAGGGTTCCCACGGAAAACCTGAGAAAGATAGCAACCGGCAGCATCAGGAATGTGGCATGGAATGCAAGAAATGAATTGTATTACCTTTCAAACAATATTGTTTACAAGATTTCATCAAGGGAATTTTTTACCCGTGGCCTTTATAAGGATTCGATCATAATGGGGGGGACGGTACTGGGGCGCCTTCCCTTGAAATACAATGCCAATTCCGATTCGTTCTGGGTCAGTAACGATGAAAAAAAAATAATTATCTGTAGAAACGGCAGTAATTATTTTCTTTTTTACTTAAGCCCCGATGACTACCTTTCATTTTCCTATATCCGTTCCCTGCCGGCGCTTTACCTGCCTAAAAACAGCCTGACATCCCGGTTAACCTGGAGTAAAAAAAACTACATTACTTTGCTTTCCAAAAGTATCAATAAAGGGGAGCGCTTGCCGCTTTTATTCCGGCTAAGCGCCCTCGAAGGAACAAGCATAGGTAATTTCAGAATGATGGATGACCCGGATGTGACTGATATATCGCTTTCACCCAATGAAGATTTAATCGCCCTGGTAAAAAAAGATGTTGTGGAGGTCAGGAACAACATAGACTGGGCGAAAAAACATTCCATCCAGGTTGAGCGGCCGATGAGCGTTCTCTGGAAAAGTGATAATGAATTGATCATTTCAGGGGCTTATTTCGTTAATTTATATAGAATTGACAAGAAGGAATTTAGCCTCCTCGCCTTTTCCCAACCGGGGGATATATGTTTTTCCGAGGATGAAAAGTCCATTCTCATGGATTTAAACGGCACCCGGTATTCCTGTTCCCTGGATGATTTTAAATGGAAAAAGATAAATTCTTTCAAGAAAAGGACGCAAAAAACAAAAACCAATGCGTACAGGGTATATCTGGATGATTCCGAATCCTTTGATTTTAACAACATGCTGATGGTCAGGAAGACGGAAGAGGATGCGTATGGTACAACCCCGTTATTCAAGATTTCCGAGGCCGGTTATGACAGCCTTTCGGTAAAAGAGGATAAAATTGACCTTTTATATTTCAATCATGGTTCCCGTTCCCGGAGAAGGGAAGTGGCTTTGGTTTTCGATGTCGTGAACTCTATCGAAGGCCTGACATTCGTTTTTGATGTGCTTGCCGAGTATAAATTAAAATGTACGTTTTTCGTTAACGGCGAAGCGATTAAGCAGAATCCCCTGGCGGTAAGGGAAATCGCCAATTCAGGCCATGAGGTGGGTTCAATGTTTTCATCCTATTTTGATATGACGGATTCACGGTACCTGATTGACGAGGATTTTATAAAAAACGGCCTGGCCAACAGTGAAGATGAATATTTCGCAGTAACGAACAAGGAGTTGTCCCTTTTCTGGCATGCTCCCTTTTATTTTGTCAATTCCCAGATTATTAATGCCTCCAAGGAAATGGGGTATGTTTATGTCGGTAAGGATGTCAACACACTCGACTGGGTGACAGAGTCCCAACAGTCCCTTGCATCCGGACTTTATCTGTCCGCCAGTGAAATAATAAACAAAATAATCAGGGAAAAGAAACCCGGGTCGATTATTCCCGTAATGGTCGGGGCTCCTGACAAGTACAGAATGGACTATCTTTATAATAAAATAGATGTATTGATAGACGAGTTGTATAATAAGGGGTATGATATTGTACCCGTTTCCGTACTGTATGAGCATGCTAAATGAGCCATTTTGGAATTACGGGAAGATTGTGATTGAATTGTTCCTCTAATTTATATAAATTAGAGATTGGGAACTAATATCGCCCTATTGTGAAGATCAGGATATTGGGGTAAAGTAATTGGCCGATTGTTATCATCAAGAAAGGAGTGTGAACAGTCTTGAAAGAAAATCCCTTAAAAGCATATAAAGAAACACAGATAAAGACAGCAACTCCCGGTAAACTGGTTATAATGCTGTATGATGAGGCCATTAAATGCATTAATCTGGCCATTGACCGGCTGAAAAAAAATACAAAAAAGCTGGATGAAGTGAATAATAATATCATCAAGGCCCAGGATGTTGTTTCTGAACTGATGGCTTCCCTTGATTTCGACAAGGGGGGTGAAATTGCCAAAAACCTTTTTAGTATTTATACTTTCATCAACAAGCAATTGCTTCATGCCAATATAAAAAAAGAAGCTGAACCCATGGAACAGGTGGTAAAAATGCTCATTGATTTGCGTGCCGCCTGGGTTGAAGTAGCCGGCAAGACGGATACGGTATCGGATTCAAAAAGGTACGGGGGGGTAGACCTTTCCGGTTGATTATGCGTGAAGAATTAATAAAGTTAATACAGGAACAGATCGATTTTCTCTCGGAATATTCAGCCCTGCTGAACAGCGAACAAAAAGCGATTGAAGCACTTGACGGCGAGAAAATGGCCCATTATATCAAGGAAGAAAAAGCGTTCAGGCACAAATTTGAAGAGATAGAGCGGATTTTAAAGGCAAACAGGGAACAGATGGACCCGTATAAATCCGACCCTGTTGTTCTTGAAATGCTTGCAAAAAGGGATGAATCGCTGCAGGTGAATCAGTCCTCGGTTGACAGGAACAAGCAGGCCTTGAAGGAAAAAATGAAGGTTGTGAGTGATGCTTTAAAACAGGCTGGAGTCAATTCTCCCCGTTTTGATAAAAATCCCGTCCACAATATTGATCCCAAATTTATTGATATGGAATTATAAACACTCGAAGCCATTTTAATCCGTACTTTCAGGTGTTTTCGCGACTGCATATGATAAATATAAAAGTGATAGAGGTGTCCATTGAACAATGCAATATATCTCGTTGACGGGTATGGGCTGATTTACAGGTCCTACTTTGCGCTCATAAGAAATCCTTTAAAGAATTCCAGGGGCGAGAATACGAGTGCCGTTTTCGGTTTTTTACGCTCCCTGGTTGCCTTGATAAACTCGGAAAAGCCTGAATACCTGGGAGTCATACTTGACTCAAAAAAAAAGACGTTCCGTCACGAAAGGTATCCGGAATACAAGGCCACGAGGCAAAAAGCTCCTGACGACCTCCATCCCCAGGTAGACAAGATAGAAAAAATTTTAAAAGCCTGGGGCATTCCCGCCATCCGTCACGAAGGCTACGAAGCGGATGATGTCATTGCCTCCGTATGCCGTTATTGCGGGACAAAGAAAATTCCCTGTTATATCCTGTCAAAGGATAAAGACCTCTTTCAGCTCGTTGACGAGAATGTCAAGATTCTCTATCCGGATAAAAGCGGGGAAGGATATGCCGTTTGGGGGAAGGAAGAGATACACGAGAAAAAGGGCATATATCCCGAACAGGTTATCAGTTACCTTTCCCTGACCGGTGACAGTTCGGATAATATCCCGGGGGTTAAAGGAATAGGGGACAAAACGGCCGTTCAGCTGATCAGCAAGTTCGGGGACCTCGATTCGGTTTATGCCAACCTGGACGGGATCAAATCGGAAAGCCAGAAAAACAAGCTGGTTACGGATAAGGAAAACGCCTACCTGAGCAGGGAACTTGTCACCCTTTATTCGGAACTGCCTGTAGACGGTCCGGATTCTTTCAAACTGAAGCCCCCAAACCGTGACCATACCCTTGCCCTGCTTCATGACGAGGACATTAGAATTTTTGATTCGGTACTGGGCGGGGAAAAGTCATATGAAGCCGGTCTGGCCAGTATTAAACCGGGGATGTATGAAACAGTGTTATCCGTGAAATCCCTCGATGAATGGCTGGGTAAAATTAAAAAAAGCGGGATTTTCGCCTTTGACGTTGAAACGGACAATGTGGATGCCATGGTTGCCAGCCCGATAGGATTTTCCCTGGCTACGGGCAAGGGGATAGCCTGCTACATTCCCATCAAGGCGATTGGAATCGATTGTCTCGATGCGGAACTGGTTAAGGAGAAACTCAAGACATTGCTGGAAGATGCTTCCATGAAGCTTGTCGGACAAAACATCAAGTATGATTACAAGGTGATGCGCCGTTGGGGGATCCAACTTAAAAATATTTACTTTGATACCATGGTGGCCGCCTGGGTTCTGGACAGCAGCATGGGCACGTATAATATGGATTATCTCGCCGAACGCTACCTCTCGTATAAGACCGTTAAATATTCCGATCTCATTGCCAGGGGGGAGGATAATATTCTCGCCGACCTCCACATCGAACAGGTTACAGACTACGCGGCCGAAGACGCGGATATCACTTTCAGGCTGTATGAAAAGTTTTCAGGCGAGTTTTCAAAGCGGGAGAACGAGGACCTTTACAGGTTGTTTATTGAAATTGAAATGCCGATCGTTCAAATACTATCGGAGATGGAGCTTGCCGGCATCAGGATTTTAAAGGACCAGCTGAAAAAGTACAGTAAAAGTCTGAATCAGGACCTGGCATTAATCGAAGATAAAATCTACAAGGAATGCGGTACCATATTCAATATCCGCTCCACCAAGGAACTGCAGAAGATTCTTTTTGAAGACAGAAAACTCAAACCGATCAAGAAGACAAAAACGGGATATTCAACCGATGCCCGTGTCCTGGAGGAATTATCATATGATGACATTGTAGCCGGTATGGTTCTGGAGCATCGCATACTTTCCAAGCTTAAATCAACATACGTGGATACGCTGCCCGAACAGGTAAACCCGGTAACAGGCCGGCTGCACACGCAATTCCTGCAGACCGGAACGGCGACAGGCCGGCTTTCCAGCAATAACCCGAATTTACAGAATATACCCGTCAAGGATGAGAGGGGACGCGAGATAAGGTGTTCTTTTGTGCCGGATGAGGGCAACTGTTTTGTGAGCGCGGATTATTCCCAGATTGAACTGGTTTTACTCGCCCATTTATCCAATGATGAAAAATTGATTCCCGCTTTTAAAGCCGATGCAGACATTCATACCCATACGACCAGCCTGATTTTTTCAGTGGCTCCGGATGAAGTGACAAAGGAACAACGGCGGATAGGTAAAATGATCAATTACGGCGTTATTTACGGGATGTCCGGTTTCAGGCTTGCCAGGGAATTGAAAATAAGCAGGAAGGATGCCGATGCCTTTATAGAAGCTTATTTCAGGGAATACAAGGGGGTAAGGGAATTCCGGGAAAGAACCATTAAAGAAGCCGAGCAAAGGGGATATGTCTCCACTCTCTATGGACGGAGGAGATATCTTCCTGGCATCAATGACAGGAATAAAACCATAAAAATGGCCGAAGAGAGGATTGCCGTAAACTCTCCCATACAGGGGAGCGCCGCCGATGTTGTGAAACTGGCCATGATAAAAATCGTGAAGGAACTTCAGCAACGGAAACTGAAATGCCGGCTTCTTTTACAGGTGCATGACGAGTTGATCTTCGAAGTGCCGAATGAAGAGCTGGATGAGGTGAAAAATCTGGTAAAACAAGGCATGGAACACGTCATTGATCTGAAAATTCCCCTGAAAGTCGCCCTTGAACACGGCGACAGCTGGGGAGCGATACATTAAGTAAAAAAAATTATTCGATAATCCTTAAATCATGCCCCTTTTTTTACCGATATTCTACTAGGACAGCTTTATGGAAAGTAAGAATATATTATTGGTCGTTATATCCGTGGGTCTCCTCCTCCTGGTGATTTTTGCCGTAGGATTATGGTGGTACTGGCCTTCCGGCAAAACTACGAATACGTATGTCAGTTCGTTCAATCCGGACGAAAACAGGAATACCCTGGATATTGAGCAATATTCACGGGAAGGTTTACCCAGCCCGAGCCCCATTTTTACCGATCCCGTTACCTCGAATGATATGGTTATAGGAGTCAGGGATGAAGCAACAGTCACACCTGTTCCGTCCCTGGAATCAACCCCTGATGGTTACGAAGAGGCAAGTGACCAGGGCACGGCGACTCCTGATTACGTTCAGCAGGAAACGGCTTCTCCCTGTCCAAGTTGTCCGCCTTCCGGGGAACAGGAAAAAACAGTCTCGATTCCGGAGGAGCAGATAAAAGAAGCAACGGCTGAAAAAACCAGGGAAAAATCCGGGACAGAAGCAGAAGATGAGTACCCGACGATTATTATAACGGTTGATCCCGATCTGAAATCGAATTTTGAAAAAGACACGTCGAAAATATCCCTTGAGGAATCACCGTACATTGAGTCAAAACCCAGGATCTCCTATACATCTAAAAAAGAAACCGTTAAAAAAGAAAAGGCGGTTATACCTGAAAAGCAAAAGGTACGGAAAGGACTTGAATACTGGATCCAGGCCGGATCCTATAAAAGCAAGCAAAGCGCGTTTGACCTGAATGACAAGCTTAAGGAATCCGGGCTCTCCGCCCAGATCAGGACCAAAGAGGTATACGGGGTCACTCATTACCGGGTGAGGATCGGCCCGTTTGCCAATCAGCAGGAAGCAATAAAATTCCTTTACTGGCTGAAGAAAATTGAAGGTATGGAAGATTCCTATATTTCCCTGGTGAATAATAAGGGATAATACTTCTATTTTTTAACCAGCGCCTTGAATTCATTTTCCATTATATGAACAAAATCACTCGTGCGCCATTTGGAAGCATTAATGGCCGCCTGTTTTGATTTTTCAGCGTACAATTTTTCATCTGTCAGCAGTTTTATCGTGAGGGCCGCGATTTCGCGGGCATCCTTGTTTTCCGCCAGAAGACCGCCGTTGTTTCCTTCTAAAATCATTTTTACACCCATCCTGCTCACGCCGACTACCGGTTTGCCGTAGAACTGGGCTTCGAGCACCACCAGCCCCTGGGTTTCAGAGACCGAAGGAAAGATGAAAATATCGGACGCCTTATAATGCGCGTGAAGGTCCCGCCTGGATAGGTATCCTTTAATAATCACCTTGTCGTCCAAACCCTGTTTTTTCACCTTTTGGTGAATTTTATTTTTATAAGGACCGTCTCCGGTAAGAACCAGTACAACGTCAGGACAGGTTTTAATGATTATTTCAAAGGCATCGACCACTGTATCCACCGATTTTTCCTCGCACATCCTCGAGGCAAAAAGCAGGATTTTTTTATCCGCGGGAATTCCAAGATGATTTTTTACCAGCTCTTCATTCATATCATTGGCAAGCCCTTCGGTATCTATACCTGTGGGGCACAGGATGATCGGTGTCTTTACGCCGTATTCCAGAAGACTTTCCTTGACCTGGGGTGACGGAACGAAGTTAACCGCCGACAAATTACAAAGATGGGTGTTTTGAAAGGCCATAACAGGTTTTGTAAAACTCTCAGGCAGAATATAATAGTGACTGTAATGCTCCCACATCGTATGGTAGGTCTGTGTCAATGGGAGATGAAACCGTTGTGAAATCCATGTGCCGTAAACACCCAAGATAAAAGGCGCCTGGATATGGATAATATCCATTTTTAATTTTCGGATATTCACATTGAAACTGAACATCGGCAGACTGATGGCATGTTCGCGATTCATGGGTAAGGGAAGGGAAGGGCAGCGGAAAACGGAAAATCCGGGCTTGTCCGGGTCGCTGACCTCATTACGTGAGCCATTATAACGGGGACAAAAAATGAAGACGTGATGGCCTAATTTGGCCAGCTCCTTGGAAAAATAAAGTGTTGATGCCGAAACACCGTTTATGGTCGGGTAATACGTGTCTGAAAAAATGCCTATCCTTAACATTGAGTTTCCTCTATAAATCATGTATTTTGTTGCAGGTAATCTCTGGAAACTTTCCGGGATGGAGGTTTGTCCAGATGCCTTTGGTATTGTAACCTTTTAAGCCGGTTTGTCAACCAGGCACCTCTAAAAACCTCCTTTTGGAGCCGCTAGCCGAATCAAAACCCTTTTAAAATTGGGGTTTTTAGAGGTTGCCCAGGATAAATCGATAGTT
>JAFGKU010000048.1 GCA_016928415.1 Spirochaetales bacterium | reverse complement strand
CGGCTGAACTCATGGCCGCCACCCTGTACTGTACATAATAGGTGCCCGCGGTTACCGTAACGTTATATTCCATCCAGTCTCCGGCGTCTATCCAGCCCACGTTCAGTCCTCCGCCTGAATCCGTGGTGTTTTCCGTCTGGATTCCCGACATGGCGCTGTAGCTTTCCGCCTCGATTTTGCCCGGTACCGGTGCGTAACCAGGTACCGTGGGTCCCGGGGTGCGCGTGGGTGTCGGTGTGGCGCCGGGCGGGACGGGCGTGTTGACGGTTGACGTGATGAGGTCGAACTTTTCCCATGTACCTATGGCCGTCCGGTTGGCGATCAATGCCGAGGCGCCTGCATTATCGGCGCACACGTACATGTTATTGGCCATTGCAAGCAAAGAGACAGTGCCGTCGCTGTTGGCAACGAGCCGGAATTTTTCCCACGTACCTATGGCCGTCCGGTTGGCGATCAATGCCGAGGCGCCTGCGTTATCGGCGCATACGTACATGTTATTGGCCATTGCCAGCAAAGAGATGGTGCCGTCGCTGTTGTTGACCCTGTTGAACTGTTCCCACCCGCCGACCGCTGACCTGTTGGCAATCAGGGCGGATGCTCCCGTATTGTCCGCGCAAACATACAGGTTATTCGCGCGGGACCTCAGGCTGATGATGTCTGCAAATGAAGATACTGCCAGGCAGATGAAGATCAGTCCCCACATTATAAAAATGGTACTCTTTTTCATTTTACTTTTTCCTTTCTTTTTTTAACTAATTTTTACGGGAAAACAATTCCACCACAACAAACCTGTAAGGATTCATTGTGGCGGAATTTTTCGTTTTTCCGTACAGACCTAAAATAGCCTATATATAAAGATAAAACCCCCAAAGCTTAACGGTCCTTGATATGATTGTGCCACAGAATGAAAATAAAGGTAAAAAAACAGGGGGAAATAATTGTGATAACAGGTAAATATTTTAGTCAATTATAAAAAAAGCTGAACAGTTTACGGTGTCTGTGGCTTTGTTTTTCCCGATAACACCTGTTTCCTGTATTCCGTGGGCATCAGGCCTGTCTGTTTCTTAATGATTTTACCGAAATAATTGGGATCCCTGTAGCCGACCATGGACGCGATCTCCTTGATCGACAATTGCGGATTTTCCAGGAGTTTCAATGCTTTTTCCAGCCGGAACGATGTCAGGTATTCCAGGAAACCGGTACCGGTTTTCAGCTTGAAAAAATGCGAGAAGTAATCAGGACGTAAAAAAAGTTTTTTGGCAACCGCTTCCAGCGTGATCTCCCGCTGGTAATTCTCTTGTATGTAACTGACCGCTTTTTGTATCCGGAAATCGTCATACGAACCGGTAAAGTCCTCGTCACGGCCGCCTGTAAGGATGTCCTGGAGTTTTTTTACTTCATTCTGCATGGCCATAACGGCATTGGCAATATCCTTGTCCTTTTCCTTCATGATTTTTTCCATGTTCCCTGTAAGGTTCCTGATCCGGTCCAGAAGCAGTGTGTTGCGGAGCGACATGCTGAGGCGGTTGCGCAGGCTGCTGAACGGGTAGTCCGCGAAGTTTTTGACGTCCATCAGGATGAAACCGATGTGGTCTTCCCCCCAGAACAGGGCCTGAACGGCGAGTTTATAATCCGTAAGCCCCGGGAGTATTCCTTTGCCGATGATATCGCGTATGGGGAGTTTTATACCCTCCCTGTCAACCGCAGCACGGCGGTTATCGTGAATGCCTATGAAAAGGCTTGCGCAACCGGTATCCGTTTCCGGTTTGTTTGTTTCATAGAGAACGAGGAAAAAATCATCGATACCCAGTGATGGAATCCTATTATCCATTATTGATAACTGCTGAGCCAGGTCCCGGGTATTATCAAGCATGGCGAAAAAAGAATCCAGGTTCCTGTCCCGGTTGGTATCGAGAAGGTAACGGGAAAACCTTGCGCCGGAAGCTTTCAGGCCGGTTGTCTCCATGGCCTTGAAAAACAGGTTGTCCGCCATGAGCAGTTTATCGCAATCCCCGATCCGGGGTATGACATGATTACGCAGGGTCTGAAGAAGGCTGTTTAGCAATGGGTCGGTATATCCTTCGTTTAATAAAAACGGCAGGGTTTCCTCCCAGGCCTTCAGGAATACGGCAGGATCCCGTTTTTCCAGGGATTCCTGGAGTGAATTTACTATGGTATCCGCCTTTTCGGTTAACACGCTTTTTTTCCCGGGATAACTCTCATTGACCGTACCGATCATCCTGTCCAGAAGGATAGATCTTTGTGCAGAGAACAGATGGTCCAAAGTTTCTTTCCGTTTATTAATGCCTGACGTTTCTGCTTCCGAGCGGGGGAGTTCGCTGCACCCGCAGGACTCACGGATCACAAGCCTTGTGGGGAGCGCTTTGATTACGGGCCCCGGGTCATTGCCTGTGATGATGTCATAAAGGGTCTGTGCCGCCGCCTGCCCCAGTTCGTAATTCGGCCAGTTAACGGTGGTGAGCCTGGGAGACGAAAAATCACCGGCCGGGCTGTTATCCACGCCGACAACAGCGACCTTGTCCGGTACGGCGATTCCCCTCATTTCCAATGCCCGTATCGCCCCGAGAGCCGTATCGTCGTTGGAGGCAAAGACGGCGTCAAAAGAGAGTTTCCGCACATCTATCAGTTCTTCGATGGCCTGGAACCCGGCCTGGACCCCATAGCAGGTTTCTATGATGTACCGGCTGTTGATCCCGATGTTGTGACGTTTTAACAGGGTAATGCACAGGTCAAATTTTTCCTCGGCGGCAGCCGTCCCTCTGGGACCCTTGATGATAGCGAAACGCCTGTACCCGTGATGCCGGATCATGTGGAGTATGAGGTCATTCATGCCCTGCTCCGCGTCGTTCAGCACAACGGGCCAGTCTTTCAGCCATTCGCTGACCGTGACGACCGGCACTCCCTTGAACCGTTCCCGGCAGAGTTCCCTGAGCCTCTCCGGCCCGGTGTACTGGCCGATGAGGCTGGATGCGATGATGATGCCGTTACCCGGATTCCACCCGGCAATATCGAACAGGATATTCCGTCCCCTCTCCACGCTGTCAGGGGATGCCAGGTTCCCGACATCGAAACAGAGAAGGTTAATGCCGTTTTCCGCGGTAAAATCCAAGATCCCGTTCAGTACGTTGACATGGTAATCCGATTCAAGGAAATCGGTTAGAACACAAAAGGTTATAGGCCTGTTTTTGTCCGGCGTTCTCATAATTGCTTCCATTATCATATAGGAATGGCAAACTGTCTGTCCAGTGAGGAGTCATTATTGTCCGCGTTCCCTTCTGCGGTAAAATATTTCTTGAAAACCATTCCGTCTCAATATATGATTTAAGACATCCCGGTTGGAATTCAGGAACGATACCATTGAAAATGACGGATATTAAAGAAAAAAAAAGCATAAAAACCACAGTATTGGGAATCATCTTTATCTTTCTGGTTTTTGCCATCCCGGGCGGATTGATGACGGGAGCCGGTGTGCAAATGCTTGTTTCCCGGATGACCATTGAAGCCTGGCCGCGGGTTCCGGGTGCCGTTCTCTCTTTAAAAATGGAACGCGGTTCCGAAGACAGTTATTGTCTCTCATACGTTTACACCTATGAAGTTGACGGCAATAAGCTGACAAACAATGTTTTTTCCCCTAGTGGCGATTATTGCTACGGAGACGAGGAAATGGCCTCCCATTATTTTTTAAAAGAAGGTGCGGCGGTGACGGTGTATTACAATCCTGAGAATCCGGCCGAATCCTACCTGTTTAATGATGATTTCCCGACACCCTATTTCATCATTCCCATGGGTGTGGGGCTTCTGGCCATAGGAATCGGCGTGGCCATTTCTATTTTCAGGAAAAGATAATCATATTAGGCAAATTAAATGATCCATATTGTTTTGTTTATTGCAGAGCTTATATTAAACTGATATAGTGCTCACATGAATTCATACCGCCTTTTTCCTGTTTTGATAATGTTGACTATCTCCATTTTCCTGACGTCCTGCGTGTCCTATTCGATTAAAAAAGCGGAGGGATACTATGAGACGTCCCAATGGGAAGGCGACCCCCTCGTCACAACGGTTTACGGTAAGATTCAAGGTTCTACGGACAGGGAAAATACTTTTTCCTGGAAAGGCATTCCGTATGCGCTCCCGCCTGTCGGGCAGCTCCGATGGAAAAAACCCAGGCGGCACTGGCCGTGGAAAAACACCTTGCTCGCCGGCAGGTTCGGCGAGCAGGCATCGCAAATTCTGGCGGTAGTTGGCGGGATAGTCGGTTCCGAAGACTGCCTCTTCCTCAATATATGGCGGCCTCAGAGTACGGAACGCGGCCTCCCGGTATATGTCTTTCTCCATGGCGGGGGCAATGATATCGGGTCAGCCAACGCTGTTACGGATTACTACGGCTGCGGTGTGGCAGGCAAATCCAATATGGTGTTCGTATCCCTGAACTACCGGCTAGGCATTTTTGGATGGTTCCTGCATCCGGCGCTGGCCGAAGATAAAGACCCCGCTGATGACTCGGGAAACTACGGCACCCTCGACATAGTGGCCGCCCTGTCATGGATCAGGGAAAACATCACGGCGTTCGGGGGAGACCCTGACCGTGTAACGCTTGCCGGTCATTCGTCGGGGGGTATGAACGTCCTGGCGCTTCTCACTTCCCCGCTTGCCTCGGGACTCTTTCATCGTGCCGTCGTGGAGAGCGCTTATGATTTAACTGTATCCAGGGAGACAGCTTTGGCATTCGCCGAGGGAATGGTTGCCAGGTTGCTGGTCAGGGACCGCCTTGCTCCCGATAGAAACGCCGCTGAAAAGGCCGCTTCGGGAATGTCGAAAGAGGAATTGAGGAAATACCTTTATTCGAAATCGGTGAAACAGCTCCTGGAAGTGCAGGAACATGACTTTCTCGGCATGACGGAAAACCCTGCCATTATTGCGGACGGTTATGTCCTCCCTGAGGAAGGGGGAAAGGTGTTTGAAACCGGGGCATGGCCGAACAAGGTCCCGCTTATCCTGGGCACAAACCGCGATGAGACAAAGCTTTTTCTCTATTTTACCACGCAGGTGGACTGGAAGACCGATTTGTATGCGTTCGCGGCAAAGTACGGCAGCTTGAGGTGGAAAGCCCGGTGTGCGGATGAATTGGCGACCCGGATAACATCCACCCGTGACGCACCGTCGGTATATGTCTATCGATTCGACTGGGGTTGTGCGGAACGGGGGAAAGGTCCTTTTCCCGTGGAATGGACCAAACGACTCGGTGCCTTTCATACACTTGAAATTCCTTTTTTCCTCGGCACCGATACGATCCTGGGGATATTATTGACCCGTGACCTTTTTACCGGGGCAAACAGGAAATCCCGGGAGAATTTATCCCGTGTTATCATGCAATACCTTGCTGTGTTTGCAGCCACGGGGAATCCCAATTATAGATACTCCCTTCAGCCGGTATGGAAATCCTGGAATCCCGCCGCGGACAGGACCGAGACAATGGTATTCGATGCGGAAGGTGACAGGCCGGTCCTCAAGGGTGAACCGGGTAATCTTAAAATTCGGGACATTGAACGGATGATGAGGAATGAATTAAAGGAACCTTCGTTCATAGAAAAGGTTATGCAACTGTCGAAGTTGTATTTATATTGATACCTCCGAAAACCACGCATTGATTTTTTTTTTCGTTTTCTGTATAAAAGATAAAGAAAGTCCGATAATTATAGGAAGTATGAAAAATATTGCAATTATCAATGGCGTTCAATTGTCCCCTTATGTTTTTTCCGAGGTCAAGGATGGCAGGAATTCCCTTGCCCTGGTTTCGGAATACGTAAATAAGCTGCCGGACGTTCAAAAGGCCGTTCTCCTCTGCAAACCCACCATAAAGGATTCAAACGGTTTCGACAAGGAAGAAAAAGAAGACTGGACCTTAAGCGGTTTGCTCGAGACCTTCAAGCGTCTTGCTTCCGGGTATGACACGGTTTTTTATTTTTACGCGGACTGCCCCCTGCTTGATCCTGAATTAAGCCGGAAAATGTACGAAAACCATCACAGGTATTTTGCCGATTATACTTTCGCCGACGGGTACCCGTACGGGATTACCCCGGAGATTCTCAAACCGGCAATCATCAACCAGCTGATCAGGCTGATGGGCGAAACGGATTCCCGGATAAAAAGGGATTCGCTTTTCGAAATCATTAAACATGATATTAATAATTTTGATATTGAAACCGAGATATCCCCCAAGGATTTAAGGCTTCTCCGGCTGAACCTGGCCAGCCATAATAAAAGGGATTATCTGACCGTCAAGAAGATCGTGGAAAACGGCGGGAAAGATGCCGAATCAATCAGGGAAGTAATTACGACAAAGCGGGAATTGCTACGAAGCCTGCCGGCTTTCTTCAATATCCAGATAGCGGAAAGGTGCCCTCAGACCTGCACATATTGTCCCTATCCCTCCTTTACGGAAAATATCACTTCGCTCAAGGGGGAAATGGCCCCGGCTGATTTCAACGGCATCCTTGATAAAATAGTGGATTTCTGCGACGATGCGGTTATCAGTTTTTCACTCTGGGGTGACCCGTCATCCCATTCCCGGATTGCGGAAATGATTCACTCCGTGCTGAAACGGGAAAAGCTGGACCTTATTATTGAAACTTCCGGACTGGGCTGGAACGAATCCACCCTTTCGGCCATAGCGTGCAATGAAAAGAGGTTCCCCTCCTGGATTTTAAGCCTCGATGCCTGGACGCAGAACGTTTATAATGCCCTGCGCGGTCAGGGGTTCGAGGAGGCGAACAGGACCAAGGACCTTCTATTGGAGCTGTTTCCCGACAATGTCTATCTGCAGGCGGTACGGATGACAGATAATGAAGACGACCTTGAACATTTTTACTTAAACCATAAAAAAATAACGGAAAATATCATCATCCAGAAGTACGATTCCTTTTGCGGCGCCCTGCCCGACAGGAAGGTAACCGACCTCTCCCCTTTAAAGAGAATCCCCTGCTGGCACCTGATCCGGGATGTCACCGTTCTCCTGGACGGTACGGTGCTGCCGTGCAGGGAAGACATCAAAAAGACGCATGTGATGGGCAACATTTTAAAGGATGATTTGGCATCCATCTGGTCAAAGGGGGAGGACTGGTTCATGGGTCATCTCAGGGAAGACTATCCGGATTTATGTAAAATGTGTGATGAGTACTATACCTATAACTTCTAACAACATATCCGTGCCGTATACGATCATAGGAGGCAAGAAGCGCCCGGAGAACCCGGACAAATACCCTTCTTTGACTCTTCTTATACTTAACCGGGGCGGCCGGTTCCACCGGGAAAATCTTTTAAAGGAAATAAAGGAACCGGCTGATACAGAAATCATTTACCTGGAAGATTCAGCTTTGTCGTATGATATTGAACCCCTGTCACGGAAATACCCGGATATCCGTTTTTTACTTCTTCACAATGAAATCACGGCAGGTGAAAAAATAAACCTGGGGGCCGTGGAATCAAACAGCCCTTCTTTCCTGGTGCTCTGGAGCGACATGTCATTGAAGGCTCCCCGTTTTTCCCCGTCATTCCTGGAACACGCCCGGATAAATTCCCTGTTATGTACCGTCCCGGTGCTTAAAAATACACGGCTGGAATCCGTGCCCTGCATCATGATACCCGGGTACATGAAGAAAAAAATAAAGGTTGTCCCCTGGGAACCCAGGAAAAACGAGGAGCATTCCCTTTATCCCTTTGATTACTGCGGAATTTATGACAAGGAAAAATTCTGCCGGATTGGCGGTTATGATCCTTATCTCAAGAATCCCTACTGGCAAAAAATGGATTTCGGATTCAGAAGTCATCTATGGGGTGAAAAGATACAGCTCAACACGGCGTTTCACATAGAATATACCGTGGAAACCCCTTCCGAAGACGCCACGCCGGATAACAGCTACAAGCTCTTTTACCTGAAAAACATATTCATTAAATATTCCGGGCAGATGGCCTTTTTGCCTTTCACGAGGTTGTTCCTTTATTGCCTCAATTCAGACACGGATTTTATAAATTCGTCACGGGAATTTTTTGCCATCAGGAAATGGGTCGTAAAAAACCGGTTCAAGTTTAAAATGGATGCCAGGACCCTGATTCAGAATTGGGAAGTCAAGGAGTGATAAGGGCGATTTTTCTGGCTGCCAGGCTTGACTCGCGACGGTTGCCGGGAAAAGCCCTGCTGCCTGTAATGGACAAGACATTGATCGGCCAGGCCATGTCCGCCCTGAAAAAGGTGGATGCGGATGTGTATGCCCTTCTTACCGATGAAGCAAGTGCATCGGACCTGTCCGGCCCCGCCGCCTGCGAAGGATTTACCGTGTTTATAGGACCAAAGGATGATGTCCTCAAACGATACGCCCTTGCCGCCGAACATTTCAGGGCCGATTTGATCGTGCGGGCAACGGGGGACAATCCCCTGGTCTCACCTGCCATGACCACGGCCATCATGGATCTTCATTCCAGGAAAAACGCCGATTTAAGCCATTTTACCGGTCTGCCCGTGGGAACGGGTGTTGAAGTGATTACCCGTAAGGCACTGGACGAGGCGGACCTGGCAAGCGTTGACCCTTATGAAAGGGAACACATCACCACTCACCTCTACAATAACAGGGATAAATTTGTTATCATAGAAGACCCGGCGCCCCCGGGGTATGCCTGCTCCGGATTATCATTGACGGTAGATACTGAAAAGGATTATAGACAGGTGCTTTCCGTATACGGGGCGTTGTACAAGGGCACCCCGCTGGACATTCCGGAGATTATCGCATTGATAGAAAAGACAGGAGGTGTCTTTTAAGTGAACATTCTCTTTGTTCCCCGGACTGGAGCCGGGGACGGCACGGGCCACCTCAAGCGCGTGTTGATGCTGGGCAAACACCTCAACACTTCGAAAAAGGTAAGTCCTTATTTGTATATCAAAGATACGGACACCGTAAAGCGGTTGGAAGCATGGGGAGGCGCGGAATCCTTCACGGTAATTTCCGGAATGGACCGCAGTTCCCGGTTTGATTTTATACTCGTGGACCACAGGGAGACGGACAGGGAATTTTACCACGAACTCGCCGAGCGGGGGGGCCCTGTCATCGGCATTGATGAGGGAGGCGACTCCAGGGCGCTCATGCCGTTTCTGATCGATACCATGCCGTCCCTTTCCCCGCTGCCGCCGAATATTTTCCTGCCGCATACACCCTTTGAACCGCGTCCTGCGAGGATCAAAAAAAAAATCACCTTTCCCTCAGTGAAAATTCTCGTCACTTTTGGGGGGGAAGATTCAGCCGGCCTTACCGGTAAAATTCTTGCACTTATAATGGATCATGACATTTTTGATCCGGAGGAAATAACCATTGTTCAGGGGCCCGGTTTTAAACAGGTAAAATGGCCTGAAGGGTTAAAGGTGATACGTGACTGCACGGACGTTTCATCCCTTTTACCTGATTATGACCTGGTCCTTACCCATTTCGGACTCACCTGTTTTGAAGCCCTCTTTTACCGGGTGCCTCTCATTCTTTTTAATCCCACACCGTATCACAGGCGGCTCAGCCGGAAAGCGGGCTTCCCGGAAATAGGGGTACTCAGACCGTCACTCGCCCGGTTTAAAAAGATCCTGGCGGATAAAAATATCCTATCGGGCTCTATAGAAAGGTATGACAGGCTGTACAGGGATAACAAGTCCCTGTACGAATTCGTGTCCGTATTTTTAGACGCCGGCGCGCCCGTTCCTTCCGCGCAATGCCCGGTCTGCCGGGTTGGGAGCAGCGAGGTAACGGCACGGTTTCCCGGAAAAACCTACTTTCGATGCCGGGCCTGCGGGATTACCTTTCTTTTCCCCCTGGGACTAAAGCCGGTGCGGTATGAGAAGGATTATTTTTTTTCAGAATATAAAAAGCAGTACGGTAAAACCTACCTGGATGATTTTGAAAACATCAAGGCTGTTTCAATGCAGCGGACTGGGATTATTGAAAACCTCGTAAAAAATCCGGCAGGGAAAAGACTTCTTGATATCGGCTGCGCGTACGGTCCCTTTCTTTCCGCCGCCGTTTCCCGTGGTTTTGATGCTTTGGGGCTGGATATATCCAAAACAGCTGTCGATTATATAAATAAGGAACTCAAAATCAGGGCTTATGTCATTGATTTTGAAGAATTTACGGATGAGGGAAGCCCTTTATTCAAGGGTGTTTCGGTTGTGACCATGTGGTATGTTATTGAACATTTCAAGCTGCTTGAAAGGGTATTAAAAACGGTGAGCACCCTGGTCCCCCCTTCGGGAATTTTCGCTTTTGCCACACCGTACGGGAAGGGAATATCGGCACGCAGGAACAAAAGAAGCTTCCTTGAACAGAGTCCCTCCGACCATTATACAATCTGGAACAAGAAAAACTGCCGAAGAATTCTGGGCAAATACGGGTTTAAAGTGGAACACTTCCGGGTTACGGGACATCATCCGGAACGGTTCCCGTTTATAAAGCCGGAGAAACCCGTCCATCCCTTTTTTTATGCACTATTCCTCAATATCAGCCGTTTTTTTCAGCTGGGGGACACGTTCGAAGTTTATGCGAGAAAAACCGGGGACGGTACACCATGAAAGAAGAAAAGGTCATTTTAATACTTGGGGCGGGTGTCATGCAGGTTCCCGCCATAACCATTGCCAAAGACATGGGGTGGAAGGTCATTGTTGCGGACGGGAATCCGGAAGCGGAAGGAAGGAAACCGGCCGACCACTTTGAAAACGTTGATTTGAAAGACCTGGACGGCCTGGTGGCCATGGCTGAAAAATACAGGGACCTTTACGGGCTGGACGGCGTCTTTACGGCCGGGACGGATTTTTCCACGTCCGTCAGTTACATAGCCGAAGCCCTTCATCTGCCCGGCGTGCCCTATGAGACGGCCCTGAAAGCCACCGACAAGGTGAAAATGCGGCAGGCTTTCAGGGAGCACGGTGTGGCCAGCCCGGCGTTTGCATGCCTGACCGCCGGGTCGGATTTATCCCGCATCCTTGAAACACTGAGTTTTCCGCTGGTCGTGAAACCGGTGGACAACATGGGCGCCAGGGGAGTGCGCCGTGTCGATTCGGAAAACGGATTGAGAAAAGCCTTTGAGTCCGCCCTGGAATTATCCCGTTCGGGCAGGGTTATCGCAGAACAATACATAGACGGTCCGGAACTGAGTATCGATGCCGTTGTGTACGGGGGGCAAATCACCCTTTGCGGAATCGCCGACAGGCATATTTATTTTGAACCGTATTTCGTGGAACTGGGGCATACGATGCCCACGTCCCTCCCCGGGGATACGGTGCGGCGCGCGGCGGACGTCTTCATGGCAGGTGTGAAGGCCCTGGGGATAGACATGGGTGCAGCCAAGGGTGACATAAAAATAGCAGGCAATGGGCCCGTAATAGGGGAGATAGCGGCCAGGCTGTCGGGAGGGTACATGTCGGGGTGGACCTTCCCCTATTCCTCGGGTGTCGAAGTGACCCGGGCGGCCCTGAAAATAGCGGTGGGGCTCCCCCCCGGAGACTTGACCCCGTTGTACAAAAGGACGAGTTGTGAACGCGCCTTTATTTCCATCCCGGGGATTGTAAAGGAAGTAAAAGGATTCGATTCCGTAACGGAAAAAGTAGGGGTGAAGGCGTCTTTTTTACGTGTAGACCCGGGAAGTACCGTCGTCTTTCCGACGAATAATGTTGAAAAATGCGGCAATATCATCACCTGTGCCGATACAAGAGAGGAAGCGGAAAAAATGGCCGAAAAGGCAATCGGCGCGGTCACGGTAGTCTTGAAGGGAGATTGCCGGGAGACGGAGGAATTTATTTTCGGCAACGGTGCTTATACCGCTTTTCAACTGGACCTGCCGGAAAACCGGGATGCGTTCAAAAAGATGCCGGCCTATCACGTACCAGAATCAGAATCCTTACCAGCATCGTTATCAAAAATAAAACGCATATCCATATTCCCCCTTCCTTGTATAGATAAGGAACAAAATCATAATTGGCATGGCCATACCCTGCATGATGAATGGGACCGTTTTGTCTTACTCGGCGGCGTATCCGCGTATTCCGGGAACAGCAATGATATTGTCGTGGGAAGCATATTCTGGAAAGCGTTCCTCAAGGGCGGGCTGCAGGCCGGACTTTATTTGATAGATGTGCTAAAATGCGATATAAAAGAAGGAAAAGACGTGAAAAACAGGTTGGAGAAATGGGAAAAATCAGCCGCATTGTAACGGTATTACTGCTCTTCATTATCGTGTTACCCGTTTTTTCAGAGAGCACCGGGCTTACCGATTTTTTGCAGGAAGTGAATGCCCTTCTTTACTGGAATCCGGTGACCGAAACGGGTTGTATACAAAAGAATAACTGTGTTGTTCTTTTCAAGATTGATACTCCCTGGCTTATTTTCGATTATTCCCTCCTGGTAAAAACGGGGGAATGGAAAAGGGATAAAAACGGTACAATTCTGCTTCCGGTTGAGGCGGCGGCGACAATTAAAAAGTATTTTGCAGAAAACGCGGATGAGGTGTTCGTACCCAAAGTGGCCTGTATAATGATTGATCCGGGCCACGGGGGAACGGACCCTGGCGCGATAGGTACTCACAAAACCAAATCAGGGAGTTTCAAGGTCCTGGAAAAGGATGTCGTGCTTGAAGTAGGAACCACCCTCTATGCGATGCTTAAGGAAAAATATACGGATAAAAAAATCGTTCTTACACGTTCTGACGATACTTTTTTGAAACTGGAAGAACGAACAAACCTGGCAAACAGCATCCCGCTCAAGGAAAATGAAGCGATTATATTTGTTTCCATCCATGCCAATGCCAGTTTCAATACAAGGGCCAAAGGCTTCGAGGTCTGGTATTTGCCCATCGATTACCGGCGTGACCTTATTGATGAGAAAAAACTCGATGAGGATGAAAAAAATATTCTGCCCATCCTCAATACCATGCTGGAGGAGGAGTTTTCCATTGAAAGCATCACTCTGGCACAGAGTATTATCGAAAGCATGTCAAGGGAACTGGGCGGTATATCGGAAAGCAGGGGAACCAAGGCGGAATCCTGGTTCGTCGTCAGGAATGCCAAGATGCCGTCCGTCCTTATCGAGGTCGGTTTCGTGACAAACCCGGAGGAGGCGGCTTTATTAAATGATTCTGAATACTTGAAAAAGTTGAGTGCTTCCATGTATAATGGCATCATTAATTTTGTATCGAAATTTGAGAAGACAAAGGGATTTACAGAATGATTTTGCGGTCCTCCTGATAGTCATCGGTTCTTGAGGCAGTCCGCTTTTAACATTAAATATCGAGGTGCTCCGTGGAAATAAAATTTAAACACTATCTGCTGATTTTCTCGGGAATAATCGTATTCCTGTTCACGCTTTCCCTTATTTTTTATCTGGTAAACAGGGCCGGCTACGTACGCCGGATTCTTTTTTTTCCCGAAAAATTCACGAATAAACTGATTGGTGAAGAACGGTATTTGAACAAAAAGGAGTCGACGGAAGAAGATATCCAGAATCTCCTGGAAGAACTTGTATACGGACCAATGAACAAACAAAGCACATTGCTTTTTCCCTATAAAACCAGGCTCGTGTCACTTTTATTCAAGGAGGAAGAGGAGGTTTTATACCTGAATTTCTCCAGGGATATACTGTTTCTGGACAAGGAATTTCCCTTAAGTTATGTTGATATTTTTCAAAGTGTCATCAATACATTGAAATTTAATTTTCCGGGCCTCAAGGACATTATTTTTTTCATCAACGGCCAGGTCCCGGTCTTTAACAGGGGTGAGGAATCCGGACAAAAACTGGAAATGCGTTATGTAGAGGATATGGTAAAATAGACCCCAACATTGCTTTCTTTCAAGAAGCAATGTGTAAAACCTCCGAAAAAACAGCTATATATCTGGCAATTAAAGTTATAATTACAGCATATCGATATGTTATTTTTAAGTCATTTTTTTAATCTCGAAAAAGCAGGCTGTTTTTCCCGGGGTCCGGAAGATACAGGTTTGTTTCAATGTATCGTTTGGGTAGAAGAATTGTGATTTATTGAAGAACCGGCCATTTTTCCATAAAAAAAAATAAAATTCGTTGACAAAGCTTTCTCCATTACTATAATTTTAGATAAAACCGTAGTTAAGTGCGAAAGGAGTCTATAAATGAAACGAGGAATTTTCTTTGGAATTTTTTTACTGGTTACATGTAGTCTAGCATTTTCCTTGACAAGTACTTTGATTGATTTTTCGGAACTGGGAGCAGATTACGGCGACCCGCCCAGGGATAATGAAAGAACACTCATTAACTACAGCCGGGAGGCCGGAGCCCAGTTTACCGAAGAGGAAAAGGCGAAAATGGTATCGTCGCTGGCACTTGGAAAATGGAGGGTGGTCCTTGCATCATCGTCAGCCACAGTTGCAAGGCAGTCTCTCTGCTTTACCAAGGAAGCGGAAACAACCGCCAATGCAAGGGATTACAAGGGCCAGGACATGAAAAGCAAAAAAATTCTTGGTGTCAGGATCAAATTCCCGGAGTCCAATTTTAATTCGTATGCCATTATTAAACCGCCGTTTGAGATTCAAGCTTACCAGGACAAGGATACGGTAGCGGCGGACGGATCACTCACCGTTGCCGATGCCGACATCGGTAAGGGCGAAAAATTCGACGGGATCGGTGTTTTAAAGAATGTAGGTGTCATAAAGAGTATCGATATGACGATATATGGCGCCAACTACCCGCATGCCGTTGAAGTAATCCTCATGAACGAAAAATATGAAGAAAAAAGGTATGCCTGCGGATACCTGGACTATGAAGGCTGGGGAAACAGGGGTTGGGTCAATCCCAATTACGTAGGTGATGTGAGAAACCGCGAATTACAGAAATATCCCCTGTACCCGAGGGCGGTTCCTTTTATCAAGTTCATTGGGTTGATCATTTACAGGGATGCCAACGCCATCGGCGGTGACTTTATCACGTACGTAAAAGATATCAAGGTAACCTATGATCAGGCCGTACTTGATCTTGAAGAACCCCAGATCGACGATGAATCAATCTGGCATATTCTGCAGGACAGGAATGAAGCCAGGAAACAGGCTGAATATAAACGCCTCGGCGCCAGGATGGTACTTGAAGTTCTTGAAGAACAGAAAATGGACGGCTACCAGAAAGAATAGTTCCTTCATCCGGAATCAAACACAGATAAATCAGGGCACTGCCGTAAACACGGCAGTGCCCTTTTTTGTATGCGCGGCACCGGACACCAAAACGCTAAAGCGTTTTATTACGGATTGACCTCGTAAATCGTATTTTGTTATAATTATGGAAAATATTGACATGAAAACCCGGATCCTTTTTTACCTTTTTCCGATCATTATCCTCTCTTCCTGTTTGAGCATGGAAAATTCACTGGTTCTGGATAATGATGGGGGAGGGACCTTCTTCATAAGGTATCTTATTTCAAAAGAGCTGGCACAAACCTATGATTTGCCCGCGCACAACCCTAATCGCAGTAGCGATTTTTTGCCCGCGCACAACCCTAATCGCAGTAGCGATTTTTTGCCTGCGCACAACCCTAATCGCAGTAGCGATTTTTTGCCCTTTCCCGTGGCAAGAGCCGATTTTGAAAGACTCCTTGTCGGGAAAGAAGGTGTTGAACTGGAAGAATACGCAATGGAAGAAAACGGGAACTCTTACAGCATCACAGCGGGATTGAGATTTAAAACGGTTCATGACCTGGCTGAAATACATGGCCTGGGGGAAAAGGATCTGTTTTTCATAAAAAACGGTTCTCACCATTTTTTCCATGAAGAAATCAGGCTGCCGGATATGGATCTGACCCCGGAAGACAAGGCGATATGGAATGAAATCCTCATTGATGAATATTTCTCTTTTTCCATAACAGTGCCCTCGGCCATTTATGAAAAATCAATGGGAACCCTGCAGCCCGATAAAAGGACACTTTTTTACTCTATTTCGGTCAAAGATTTGATCATCAATGGTAAAAATCTTGTTTTTGATGTAAAATGGTAGATAGGCGCCTGTTTCGGTGCTTTAGATGAAACCATAGGAGTTTACAGAGATGATTAGAAATTCAATCCATATAGCCATCTGTCTGGTATTATTCCTGGCGGGCTGCGTCACTACCGTACCGGGAAAAGAAGCGGACAGGGAGGAAGCTCTTCAAAAAGAGTCCGCCGATTTTGTTCCCGGAGCCGACGGTTCTTCCGATGATCCGGTTTACAGGATGAAGGAATATTATGAACAAGGAATGGATAAAATCGACGGCGGATATATTTCTGAAGGGATCAGGCTTCTTGTTTCCGTTCTCGCTGAAAATGAAAACAAGGCAAAACCTTCCGAGGAAGCGGAAACATATGCAGAAGAGGCTGAAATAGAATTGAATAAATTGAAATCTTCCCTCTCCCTCGATGTGGATGAAAACGAATGGGTTGACGAAAAGGGAAACCAGAAACACGGGAGCACGCTGAATCTGGAGGTGGTTCCTTCCGTTCGCCTTACCTATAATGTCAGCGGGTCCAAATGGATAGTCGCCAATGCGCCTGTCACCTTTAAATTCATTAAAGGCGGCGGGATTATTTCCGGTTCCGTGAACACGAATGAATTGGGCCAGGCTTCCTGCAAGGTGGCGAAATTTGACAACGCCAATACACAGAATATCATCAGGGCCAGTATAGTGGTCCGTGAAAAGGGTTATACCTATACATTTGAGGGACTTAACAGGGATTTTCTTTTCGAACCGCCCGCCAACAGGGCGACGATACTCGTCCTGGAAAAATCGGAGGAAGGGGAGGCCAATGACCCCGTTATTTTTGATCCGGTTTACAACAAGCTTAAAGATGTGGCTTTTGACTTTACCATGTACAATGGCAGTCTCATGGGAAAAGAATTCATGAAGATTTACGGCGGAGACACGAAGTCCATAAAGAAATTGAGTCTGGAGAAGGGAGTTTCGTACCTTGTCGTCGTATTAAACGACTGCTTCAATGTTGCCCAGCTTGAATTCAGGGGTAAAAAATTAAAGGGTTTTATCTCCGAGGCGCGCGCCACCTTGAGGGTTATCCGGGTGGCTGATGGAAAAGTACTGTTTGAAACCAGGGTGACGTTGGAGAAAGCGAAAAATACGCATGCCCAGGGCGGGTCAAAGGAAACTGCCATCATTAATGCCCTGCGCGGCGCCGCTGAATTGATGGAGAAAAAGCTCGGCGACGAGATACCGAAAATAAAGAAGATAATGACGGGAGAATAGATTATTCCGTTAACTCGATGATGTTGCCGTCAGGGTCCAGTATTATACTTTCAAAATAATTGTCGCCGGTATACCTGGGCTCCGACTGAATGGGGATACCGTCTGCTCTGCATCTTTCGGTCAAATCAATGACCGCCTTCCTTGAACCCAGGGACACGGCGAAATGAGCCAGACCGCATTGCCTGTTTTTGTTTCCGGAATGTCCCGAGAGCCCCGGTATCGACATCAGTTCAAGCCGGGTTCCTTCCTTGAATTGAAGGAAGTATGATTCAAATTGTTTTTCCCGGTTGATATATTTATTTGTCACGCTGCAGTTAAAATAATTCATGTAAAAGGATTTAAGGGTTTTAAGATTTTTCGTCCAAAGGGCAATGTGTTCTATTTTCAGATCTGTTTCCATTTAGTTTACATTTTTTGTTTATCTTCCATATCTTTCTGCAGATCGATGAATTTACGGGTGGTCTCGATATATTCAAGGGCAATGCTGAATT
Organism: Spirochaetales bacterium; assembly: GCA_016928415.1. Lineage (GTDB taxonomy): Bacteria > Spirochaetota > Spirochaetia > SZUA-6 > JAFGRV01 > JAFGKU01. Next base: position 52,980 of record JAFGKU010000048.1, on the reverse strand, counting down.
TCGGGTCCAATTTTAAAGTTTCCTCCCAATACTCCAATGCGAGTTTAAAATCGCCTTCGGCATAGGCTTCCAGACCTTTGGCAAACAATTCATCCACTTTTTGCCGCAGTTGCATATGTTCCTTGTAATTCAGCTTGATTTTGGCCTCCACGCTGAATTTATCAGCAGGATTCAGGCTTCCGCTCAGGTCAAGGTTATAATTGGTGACTATCTGTACCTCGTTAAGATCAAGGGCTGCACCGATACTGATCCTGGGATTTTCCTTGAGAACAAAACCGGCCTGCAGGGAGATGAACTTGGTAAAATCTATATTCATGCCGAAAGCCAGGTACCAGAGCTGGGCCGGGTAATTTACGGGGTCAAAACTGATCGGCAAATTGTAATCCACGGCCAGCGTAATGGGATTGATGAATGTATAGGCAATACCGCAGGAGAAAAGGGTGGGTAAAGGTTCATCGAGGGCCGGAAGTCCCAAATTTTTCAGCGTGGCACCGATCGATAAATTCTTGTTTCTTGAAACAAAGAATTTCAGGAAATCAAAACGCGTCAGGATACCGAAATCACCCATCACGCCCAAGGTGCTTTGGCCGGGGTAGATGACTTCCGGGATATTCCTGTAAGCCAGTTTTGCATTGACACCTATCAAAAGACCGTAAAAGTAGGGGCTGGAAAAAAGGTTGTACGAGACATTGGCAGTCAGGATTGATTCTGAAATAAAGTCTGAAGCCGCCCTGTCGCCCCAGGCATTGTAATGTGTAAAGGGAATATAGAGGAATTTGCCGCTGACACCGTATCCCAAATTCCCCATTCGGCTGGCATATATGATTCCTTCGATATTTGAATCAGCAATCCAGGCATGATGGAGAATGGCAAGTTCGTCGAAATCCAGCCCGGCACTTCCCGCCGGATTTGACTCGATATAACCGGAATCGTTTGCCATGGCGGTATAAGCGGTTCCCATTCCTTCCAGCTTGCCGCCTATGGGTATTAGTAATGTTGGAAATATCGTTAAGCCTGTGTTGGGATCGATAAAAAGCTGCCAAAAATCACTATAGTCACCATAGAAATCGGAATATTCCGCATAAACCGGCAAAAAAGAAATTAATAGAATGATTACCAGTATCAGTCCGTATTTAATCATGAGTCCTTCTCTGATATAAATATACATTTATTCACGGTTAATTTCCATAATTTATTAACCGGGAATTCCAATATTGAATCAGGAAACTGGATAAAAAATGAGGTCCTGAAGGCCGGATACAGGCGACTAAACAGCATATTTTATTGTATTATAAAGAATTACTTAAATAAAAGTCATTGTTCAGGCATCCAGATTTTTTCTTAAAAAATGTATAGAATAGTATAAGGGAGATTGAATAATGCCAGGGATTTTATGAAAATAAAGCCACTTATCTTCCATTTTTACCGATATATATAGTAAATTTGCTATAATACTATTAATTGGTATAGTAGATTTGTAGTATTATTATAATAGGACTCCCAGTGTACTGTTTTGAGTATATGTATCTGGATATCCCTGGTAAGGAAAAACCGGATGTTTACCGATAAAAACCGGCGTTTTACAGGAATTTTACTCATTCTTCTGCTGATGACAGTGATATCCGCCTTTTTGTCCGCTTCCGGACAACAGGAAAGCAGGCTGGATGAAGCGAAGAACTTGATTGCAGAAAAAAAATACAACGAGGCCCTGCTTATCCTTTCAGAGATAATCAAATACAATCCCGATCAGTATGAAGAAGCCGTTACACTATCCAACCAGATACTTGAAATCAGGAATCAATATAACAGGATGTACGAGGAATTGATAACCACCCTCTATGTTGATCAGGATGTGGAAAAAGGGATAGAAATTATCAAACGGCTGGAAGATCTCGACCCTAATCCGAATGATCAGACCAGGAAAACCATTGCATTGGCCAAGGATGCTTCCATTTTGATAGCCAATTTCAATTATTTCAATGAAATCATGGACAAGGCCCTGGTTTTCATTAATGAAGGGAAATATTATGATGCCTTGTCCGTTTATACGGCGTGCCTGGCAGGGGGGTATGACGGGGAAGGCCTGGATTTCAACCGTTCCGTATTCTATTCCGATGTCATAGGCGACATTGAGCAGGAGTCAATCAGGAGTGCCCTCACCACCATTGAACGGGATACAATGATCTACGGGATGAAGGGTAAAACCCTGGACGAAGCTTCAGACAGGATTCTCGCCGCTATCGGAGGGTCAACCGGCATTGAAATGGAAAAAGAACTTGATTCCGTTATCGGTTTATTGACACAGCTGTCCGATCTTTCCGGCAACATCGAGAAGGAGTCCCTCATTGTAAATAATTTAAATACCAGGTACAGGGAAAGTTCGTATGAAAATACGGCTCCCTATTTCCTTAATACGATGTACCAGGTTATCGACGGCCGTTCTTCAAGAGAAGAAGAAGAAGGTATCAATGACGTACTCCGTTTGATCGCGGACGGTAAAAGAAAATCGATAAAGGAAAAAATAACGGAGACGGGAGGCGCTTTATTCACCGGGGCCCAGGAGGAATTCCTTGCCAGGGAATATGAGTCCGCCCGTGAGAACCTGGGAACGGCTTTTACGTATTATAAACTGGACATGAAAATTTCCTATTTTAACGAGGCAAAGATTCCGCTGAATCCATTGCCGGATTTAAGGAAAAAGGACGGCTGGCTGATGTTGCCCCAGTATCCCGATTTTATGGATGCCCAGGAGGCGGCCAGGAAATGCCTTACCTATATTGATTTGTCACGTTACGGTGAGATCATCGGTAAATATTCCGAAAAGGACAAAAAAGTCACCATCAATGACTTAAACCGGCTTCAGCCGGAGATCGTCTCGATTGTAAACAATATAAAAGGCATCCTGGAGGATTGGGATAATTACATCAAGAAGCGGAAACAGGAGACAACGCTGAGATACAATGAAACGGAAACAGGGGAAATCATCAATTTTTGTATTTCGACAATCGCCTCCTTTCTCAAGGATAACTATGGAATTTTAGACGCTGTTTATGACGATATTGAAAAGGATTATGAATCGGAAAAAGTATTACTGGCTGAGGGGGAAGAGGTGGATAATCTGGTCCGTTACTACCCCCAGAGGCGCCTTACCAGGTTCAAGGGCATGCAGGAGCTTCTATTAGTGCTGGAAGCAAAGGTAAACGAACTGAAGGATTATCTCAAAACCAATGACCAATACTTTGAAAATTCCGAAGACATGACAGCCATCAATAGCCGCAGCGATACCCTCGTTTTAAATTCGGCTGAATTGAGGCGGAATATTGCTGACCAGGCGGCCATTGCCGAAGATCATATTTTCCAGGCGGGCAAGTTCAAAAAAGAAGGTGATCTCCGGTACGGGGAAGCCATGAGCCTGGTAAAAAATTTAAAGTATGAGACGGCCCGTCAGAAAATCCAGATTGCATCCGAGGCTTACGGCAATTCGCTTAAGCACCAGGAAGACCCTGAAGTGAGGAAACTGAGGGATTCAACGCTTATTGCCTTTGCCCAGAGGATCACCGTTCTCGAAAACGAACTGGTAATTAAGGACGTCCGGAAGCTTATTAAGCGTGGGAAAAACCAGTACAGCAATGGCCTGTATGAAGACGCCCAGGACACATTGCTGCAGGCAAGGACGCGCTGGGAAGACACGCAGGGGAATACGCCTAACGAGGAAATCGATGTGTGGCTTGCCTATGTGCTGACGGCCCTATCCATTAAATCGGCTCGTGTAATTTCCGAAAAAGACCCTCTTTACAAGGATATGAGCCAGTTATTCAATCTTGCCAAGGAGGATTATACGAAAGGGCGGAGCCTGTACCGTCAGGGGGAAAAAACCGAGGGGGACGGGTATTTTGCCAGGGCAAACACAAAACTCCTGAACATCCTTCTTTCTTTTCCCTTTAACAAGGATGCCAGGGTTCTCCAGCTCATGATACAGAAGGAGAACGACCAGGAGGAATTTACCCGGAATTTTGCCCGGGCCATCAATGAATCCCTGGCATCAAAAAACAGCAATAATGTAGTGGAATTAAGAAGAATTTACAATGAACTCAAGGACCTGGAGGAAATCGACCCCAGGTATCCTAAACTGGCCAATGCCATCTACGACCTGGAATTAAGGCTGGGTTTGAGGGTGAAACCGCCTGACCCGCAGATGGTGAGGGAGTCGGAGGTTCTGACAAGAAATGCAAGGAAGATAGTAGACAACAGGGAAACGGAAAAATATTCCATTGCCCTGAATCAGGTCAACGAGGCGTTGAAAAAAAATCCCGACAACCAGGCGGCTAAAAGCCTGAAGGACAGGATATTGAGCTATATAGAACCGTCTTCCGTTTCCATAATTTCGGAATCGGACATGCGGGAATACAGGAAGGCGGAACAACTCCATATAGAAGGAAGGTACTTGGAAGCGCAGAGAATCATCGACCAGCTCTGGCAGAAGGCATCGAACAGAAGATATGCTCCATTGATCAAACTTAAAACGAGAAATGAAGCTCTGTCGGTATAATGGAAATGAAAAAGTTTAAACTCATTGCCGGATTTTCCCTGTTTTTTATACTCTTTGGCATCCCGCTTTACGGTCAAAACATCTATTGGGAGAATCCGATGGCCCTGGCCGGACCGAATGTGCGTTTTCCATCCGTGGCTTCAGGTGGGGAATTGATTGCCGCCGTCTGGCAGGAATTCGATTACACGGGGAAGGACAGCGGCAACATATACCTTACTCTCTGGACGAGCAGCGACGCGGTTCATTGGAAGAAAAAGAACAGGTTTTTGGGGCCGTATTTTTTCGCCCAGAAGGAGACACAGATTTTTTCCCTGACGGTCAATGAAGCGGGGGAAATTAAAATAGCCGTTTCCGTAAAGGAAAAGGAAATAAAAATTTTACGGTCCCTTGATGGGGGAGAGACTTTTTCCGAAGCGTCAATCACGGCCGATGTGGTAGTTGTCTCTCCGAGGCTTTTTACTGTGTCACGGGATCAATCCCTTCTTTTTGTCACATACGGCAAGGAGGATGCCCTGTCCATCTGGTACTGTCTTTTCGGCAAAGAATTGTTCGACGGAAGCGCCGGGCAGACGGTGTTCGGACCGTTTGTAACCGACGACGTTCTCGGTTTCAATTTCCTTCCGTCCCATGCCTCGTTCCGCGGACGGGAATATGTCGTCTTCCAGTCCAGGCGCAAGGGAGAGACAACGGGCTTCCAGCTCTATGTAAAAACGAGCGGCGACGGCGGCCGTACATGGTCCGATTCAAGGCAGGTAAGCGACTTCCCGGAAACGATAGGCGGCAAGCGCCGGGATGCCAGGGACTACTTTAACCAGAGGCCGTTTATCAAATCGTTCGGCGATAAACTTGTTGTTGTCTGGGAGCGCCAGTACAGGGCCGAGAATCCGCAAATTTATTACATGGAATTGTCGGACGCGGGAGAGAGGCTGAAGTACGAGAGGGTTACCACCCAGAACCTGACATGTTATTATCCGCGTGTTGTCGTTTTCAGGGGGACACTGTACCTTATCTGGTTTGACAACAGAAGGGGAGAGGACCATATTATCATGGGGGAAAAAACCGGCATAGACTGGGCCGCCCAGGACCTGTCCCGGAACGTGTCTGGCAGTTCCCAGTTTGCGGAGAGTATTGAACTCAAAGGGTTCCTTTATATCTTCTGGCAGAACAAAAACGCGGAAAAATACAACCTTTATGTCCTTCAGCCGGACCAGACGGTGTCCGCTCCCAGTTTGACCGCCGTTAATTTTACGAACGGCAGAAAGGCCAACCTTGAAAAAATCAGGATCAAATGGAATACGCCTGGTGATTCCACCGGCATAAGCGGGTACAAGTACGTTTTCAACCAGGAAGAGAAATTCAACCCCAATGCATTGAAGGATGTGCATACGGGAAACGGCATAGAACTTGAGGTGCCGAGGGACGGGATGTACACTTTTTACCTCGTATCCACGGATTACGCCGGGAACACATCCGAACCGGTATCGTTAAGGTACATAAAGGACGGTACTCCGCCCGGGAAAGTGTCGTTAAGCCCGCTGAAACTGGACGAACGCGGTTTCGTGGTGTCCAACACCTTCTCCATTCAATGGACACCGCCGCCTGACGACAGTATATCCGGGTATTCCTACGGGCTGTTGAAGGTGAGTTCCAATCTCAATATGGACACCAGCATGATTTCAGGCGAAAGCCTGAAGGCCCCCCCGTCCTCCGTCATGATCATGTCATCGGGAAAATCCTATAATAACCTGGATAACGGCGTGTATGCCTTTTCCGTCCGTGCCGTGGACAGCGTCGGCAATCCCGGGAATCCGTCGACCGAGTTTTTTAAATTGAACAAGTACAGGCCCGTTACGTATATCTCGTACATAGACCCGTATACGGATGAACTGGGTGTCGTTACCTTGACAATAGGGGGAAGGGGATTCCTGACGGAAGGCCGCATAACAACTTTAATTCTGGACCGGGACGGGGTTGAACCGTATGATTATGTATTCAGGGAATCGGACGGGCAATACCGGATAAGAAGTGACAGGGTTATTGATAATCTGGTGCTGCGGGATATTAATGAAGGTACGTACCGCGTCGGTCTTTTACACGATAAACGGGGATTGTATTTTGACAGGCCGCGTGTCCGGTTGGATCCCTTCCTGACGGTTAAAATTTTACCGCCGGATGCCGACTTGGCCGAGAATTTCAAATGGGTGATCGGAAACCGGCCCTACGTTTCGTTTACAATCCAGGAATTCATTTTATGGCTTGTTCTTTTGTTTTTAGGACTTTTTATTCTGGCCGCGGGAAGGAAGCTTCTTGCCATTGCCCGTGAAGGGTATTACTGGAGAATCGAGGCACTGTCGATTATCCGTCAAGAACCGCTTGTAAAGGTAAAGGAGATTAAAATGGCACAGCTGAAAATGAAGGGGATGGGATTGCGTATAAAATTCGCTTCCCTTATTATAACATTAGTGATACTTATCGTTCTTATGGTATCCGTGACATTGAGCTACTATATGATACAAACACAGCAGCGCAACCTGGCGGACGGCCTTTACAAGCAGGCGAATGTGCTTTTGGGAAGCCTTTCCCTTGCGGCGGAAAAATACCTGCCCATCAACGAAACAATTGAACTGGGCGTGCTTCCCGACCAGGCAAAGGCCATGGAAGACGCAAAATCCGCCACCATTACGGCAATCAAGAACATCAGGACCAATGTGCCTACGAAGGAAGAGTATGTCTGGGCGACGAATGACAGGGAAATATTAAACAGGACGGGGGAGGAAGAATACAGGGTAGGGGAGACCGACTTAAAGGATAAAGTGACGAACCTGCTTCCTGAAATTGCCGACCGTGTCAACCGGAAAGGCATTGATTCGGTTTCCGACCTGGTGGAACAGCATAAACAGCTGACGGAAGAAGCCACGCAGCTGAGCACCCGGACGGATGCCGGGTCCGTGCAAAGGTATAATGAAATAATACAGGAAATGAATGAGAAAAACAGGCTTATAACGAGTTCTCTTCATGAAATCGGCTCGGAAATAGGAAGCTATCCCGTTTACGATGCGGACAGGCTCGAAAATGAATACATCTTTTTCAAACCCATCGTTTACAGGAAAACGGGGGAAGATATCTATTTCCGCGGTCTGGTCCGGCTGGTTGTTTCAACCAGGAGAATTCTGGACACGATACACCAGTCACAGACGGACCTGGTTTACAGAATAGGTTTTATAGCCCTGATCGCCATTGGACTGGGCATCCTGGGAGCCATCCTCCTGGCGTCAATCACGATCGGCCCGATTAAAAAACTGGCAAAGGGCGTGGCCGTAATACGGGATACCGAGGACAAGTCGCAATTAAAGGACCATCATATAACGATCAAGCAAAAGGATGAAATAAGGATGCTGGCGGATACGATCAACCAGATGACATCCGGTTTGGTGAAGGCGGCCATTGCGAACAAGGACCTTACCGTCGGTAAAGAGGTTCAAAAGATGTTCATCCCCCTTGAAAAGGATGCAGACGGGAAAAAGCGCACCACGGGTGAAGAAAAAAACGAGAACGTCGAAATTTTCGGTTATTACGAGGGTGCAAAGGGCGTTTCCGGGGACTATTTCGATTTCATCAAACTCGATGCTTCGCATTATGCCATAATCAAATGCGACGTGGCGGGAAAGGGGGTCCCGGCGGCGCTTATCATGGTTGAAGTCGCCACTATTTTTACGGATTATTTCAGTGGTTGGACCTTGAAAAATCCGGGCCTTAAAATAGACAAGCTCGTGTACAAAATAAATGACATGCTTGAGGCCAGGGGATTCAAGGGCCGGTTTGCCGCCCTGGTCATCTGCATCATGAACATAAAAACCGGTATGACCGTCTTCTGCAATGCGGGTGACAGCCTGATCAATATTTATTCCGGCAGGGAGCAGAAGGTTGTCCAGCACAAGCTGCCCGAGGCGCCCGCGGCCGGGGTGTTCCCTTCCTCGCTTGTTGAAATGCAGACCGGCTTCAAGCAGGTAAATTTAACATTGAATCCGGACGACATGCTGCTGCTGTTCAGCGACGGTGTTGACGAGGCAAAGCGCCTGTTGAGGGATGCCGACTGTAATCCCGTTAAATGCGATGAACCCGGTCTGAAGGAAGGGGAATTCCATAACAAGACCCATAAGAAGGGTGAAGAGTCGGAGGAAATGGGGCTCGAAAAGGTCTACGCCATTGTCGATGCCGTCAAGAATAAAACCTCTTTCACCCTGGTAAAGCAGCATAATCCGGTCGCGGGCGAGGAATTCACGTTTGATTTTTCCGATTGTGAAACCGGTATAAAGGACATCATCCTGGGACTCATTTCCGTCGAGAGGATGTTCAGAATCTATAAGGATCCAAAGGCCGGTAATGAGGATAAAATAAAGGTGGATAAAAAGATCGATGAATTTCTTCGAAAGCATTTTGTCCAGTATGGACTTTATTTTGCCAATGCGGTCCCATCCGAGGATCCTGAATATGTTTTCTTTTCACATTTAAAGGAAGACGAGCAGTATGATGACCTGACAATTCTTGGTGTCAGGAAGAAATAACCTGATGCTTGAGAAAGGAGGGCTTTTTGCCGATAAAAGAACTATGAAGAAGTTTTTGATATGTGCTGTTTTCCTGGCTTGTTTTTTTCAGCTTTTTCCACTGGATATAACCATTAATAATGATTATTCCGAATGGAAAAAGGTATTTAACCTGGCCAGCTTTTCCCCGTCTTATAACCCCGTATATTTCAATGAGGAAAAAAACGGCGTGATAACCACCTTGACGATCGACAAGGCGCAGTATTGGGCCTGGGGCGGTACCCTCCTGAAGGAATTCAAGGCCGTATACAAGGGTGATTCCATCTGTTTTTACATATCAACACAGAACCGGATGGCCCGGGGATTAATTTTTTATTTTTACCTGTACAAGGACAGGAACAAGGGAAATGAAAATACCTACACCCTGGAAATTCCCTTTACCGATTACACCGAAAAAAAGATTCTTCTCTGGGAATATGGAGAGAAGGCGACAAGGTCCGCCGGGATTTTTATCTCGAACGGAACGAAGCTTGAAGGCAGGATTGATATCAATGCGCTCCCCCCGGATATGGCGGATAACTTGACGGAACGCTATTCTTTCGACTTGACCACCTGTTATTATGAAAAGTCCACCGGCACGTACGAAGAATTTTTCTTTACTACCGTTTATTTCAAGGATATTCCCAAAGAAAATGAACTCTGATTCCTGTCTTTTTTATTTTTAAGGCACCTCTAAAAACCTTACCCAAACCGGGGTTTTAGAGGTCCCTTTTATTCTATTTTCGAGTATTTTAAACCGTGCGCCATTGCCACCGGTTCACAGGTAAGCTTTCCACCCGATAAATTCACTCCTTTGGTGATTGCGGCGGATTCGCTTGCCGCTTTTTTCCAGCCCAGGGCGGCAATCTTGAGTCCAAAGGGGAGGGTGGCATTGGTCAGGGCAAAGGTCGATGACCGCGGGTACGCACCCGGCATGTTGGCCACGCAGTAATGCACAATGCCGTCCACGGCGTAGACCGGTTCTTCGTGTGTCGTGGGATGCGATGTTTCCGCACAGCCGCCCTGGTCTATGGCAATGTCGACAATGACCGACCCCGGTTTCATTATGGAAAGCATTTTCCTGGTAATGAGACACGGTGTCCTGCCGCCGGGTATCAGGACGGCGCCGATGACCACGTCGGCATCGGGCAACTCCTTTTCTATGTTTATCCTGTTGGACATGATCGTTTCGCAGTTTTTGGGAAGCACATCCTCGAGGTACCGCATCCGCTCCAGGTCGATGTCCATCACCACGACCCGCGCGCCGAGGCCGGCGGCCACCTTGGCCGCGTTTATGCCTGTCGTGCCGCCGCCTAATATGATGTAATTGGCGCTATGGACGCCGGCAACACCGCCTGCCAGGATACCTTTCCCCCCGTAAGGTTTGGCCAGGTAATAGGCCCCCATGATGGTCGCGATTTTACCCGCCACCTCGCTCATGGGTTCAAGACATACGAGCTTACCCTTCACCTCGATCGTTTCGTACGCGATACCTATTATTTTACGCTCCAGGAGTTTGACTGTCAGGTCCTTTGATGCCGCTAAGTGAAGATAAGTGTAAAGTATCTGCCCTTCCTTCAACAGGGGAATTTCCCGTTCCAATGGCTCCTTGACCTTGATAATCATTTCCGAAGCATTGAAAATCTCCTCGGGCGTCTTCAGAATTTTTGCCCCTTCGTTTTTGAATTCGGTGTCTGAAAAACCGCTTCCTTCCCCGGCTTTTTTTTCAACAAGAACCGTGTGCCCTGATTTTACGAATTCATGGACGCCGGCCGGCGTCAACCCGACCCTGTTTTCCGCTGTTTTTATTTCTTTAGGAATACCAATAACCACTTTGTCAATCCTCCTTGAAATGATTGTCTGGCCGGGAAGGCCTATTCCCTCAGGTGTCCCTGTCCGTAGGCCACCCACTTGTAGGATGTGAGGTTCATGGGGCCGACAGGTCCCCTGGCGTGGATTTTATCCGTGCTGATGCCGACCACGGCACCCAGGCCGTAGTCACCTCCTCCGGAGAGGCGTGTGGAGGCGTTTACCATGACCGAGGCTGAGTCCACACCCTCCACGAAGCGCCTGGCTTTATCCAGGCTTTTTGTCACGATCCCGTCCGTGTGGCCTGAGCCGTATGTATTGATGTGCCTGACCGCTTCCGCAAGCCCGTTCACCACTTTAACGGAAAGGATGGGGGCAAGATATTCGGTGCGCCAATCCTCTTCAGTAGCCGGGACGGCATCCATCAGTATTTTCAAAGTTTCCGCGCATCCTCTCAATTCAACTCCCTTGTCCCTGAATCGTTTTGATAATTCGGGAAGCAGCCGGTCCGCCGCCCCGGCATCGACTAAAAGGGTTTCCAGGGCATTGCACACTTCGATGGACTGGCATTTTGAATTGACGGACAAATCAAGGGCCCAATCCATCGGGGCGTCTTCCGCCAGGTAGAGATGACAGATTCCCTCGTAATGCTTGATGACCGGGATGTTCGTTCCCCCTGCGATTTTCCGGATCAATCCTTTACCGCCCCTGGGGATGATGACATCGATGAATTGGTCCATCTTCAACAGGTGAGTGACCGCTTCACGGTCATTTGTCCGCACCATTTGTACGGCATTGGCAGGAAGGCCCGCTTCCGTTACCGCTTCTCGTAAAGCATCGGCCAGCACGATATTGGTCCGCAAGGATTCGGACCCGCCCCTCAGGATGACGGCGTTCCCGCTCTTGATGCACACGGAGGCGGCGTCCGGAGTGACATTGGGCCGTGATTCGTATATGACGGCGATAACACCGATAGGCACGCTGATCCTCTCCACGTGCAGCCCGTCCGGTCTTGTAAATCCTTCCAGGACCCTCCCCAGGGGATCATCCAGGGTGGCCAAAGCAGTGAGCCGGGAAAGAACGTAGTTGAATACCTTTTCATTGATGGTAAGGCGTTTCAGCATCGGACCTTCAAGACCGTCCGCTTCCGCCTCCTTTAAGTCTTCCCGGTTGGCTTTAAACAACACGTCTTTTATCGAGGCAAGTTTTTCTTTCATCAGGGTAATAGCCCTGCTCCGGTTTTCTCCGGAGGAGACAGCCAGTTCCAGCGCGGCCTGTCGGGCTTTTTTACCGATATCCTGCATTGAAGTCTTTAAATCATCTTCCATGGATCAATTATGCCTGCATTTTTAATAAGTGGCAAGGGAGACAGGCTGTTCCCCGTTACGGGGAACCGGAACCCCGGCTCGTCGGCCGGGGCCCGGGAGAACCCGTAAATTGTTTAAGGCAAACAACGTTCTTTAAAATTACATGATAATGTAAATTACATCAAGCCTAAAAACCGTATCTTCTGACTGCCGTAGATACCCATCGGTCAATGGGAGTGTCCTGTCCCGGATACAATCCGTCTTTCAGGCAGGATCAAGGGTGTACTCTGTGATAAAAGTATTTTTATTTGAAAATTAAAGCCTGTTTAATTAAGCTATAATTATCGGATATACATGGCTATACAAAAGAGACCTTTAATCGGTTTTCCTATTTTCGACATAACGGGTAAATATGTCGAGTTATTGTGGCAGGGGATAATCCTGAAAGCCAGGGAACTGGATGTTAATCTCTGTACATACACGGATATACATTTTTATTACAACAAGCAGGTACCGGTCAAGATAAACAACAAACGAAAATTCGACGGATTGATCATGGCCACCGGCCCTTTCTTGGTTGATTCCACGCTTGAGGAATTGTGCAGCATTCTGGATAATTTAAAATCCATTCCCATGGTGACTGTAGGTATGAAGATAAGAGATATTCCGGCTATCGTTATGAATAACGAGGACGGAATGAGGGACGCCGTTTCCCACCTGATAACTGTCCATAAACTCCATAAAATAGCATTCATCCGCGGCCCGGAAGTGAACAATGAAGCGGAAGACCGGTATGCAGGATACCTTAAGGCCCTGAATGAACATGGCATACCCTTTAATCCGGAGCTGGTGGCGCAAGGGAATTTCATCCCCGAATCCGGTGAGCTGGCGGCTTTTGAACTTTTTGAAAAGAGAAAATTGAAACCGGAGGCCATCGTCTGTGCCAATGACGATATGGCGATTGGGGCAATCAGGTATCTCAACTCCAGGAATATTCGCATTCCCGAGGATATCTACCTTACCGGTTTTGATGATGTTGACGAGGTAAAATTCACGCTTACACCCCTCACAACCGTCAAGCAGCCCATTAAAAAGCAGGGAGTGCTTGCCGTTGAAATGCTGTATAAAATTTTAAACGGGGAAAATGTGAAAGACATAACGCTCCCTTCCCAGCTTGTCGTCAGGAATTCCTGCGGGTGTTTGTCCCATTCAGTAAATTTTCTTCAAAACATTTCATCGGTCCGTTCTGAAAGAAAACCGCCGGTTACGGATGTATCCTTTTCCGATATAAAGAATAATATCGTGACCGACATCCTGGATACAATGCAGATTGACGTAGCTGCACATGCCGTCGTCGAAAAGCAACTGCACAAAATGGTTGATAATTTTTTTGCCGTCGATACGAAAGGCAGCGGCCGGAACAGGTTCATTTATGAATTGAACAAGGCGCTTGTTCATGATATCCGCTTAAAGAGGGACATTTCCTTTTGGAACAATATCCTGACCTGTTTCAGAAACCACGTGCTTTCCATGGATTACGAGGTTGAGGAGAAAATTTTTCTGGAATCCCTTTTTCACCAGGCACGTGTCCTTACCGGCGAACTGATGCGGCTTGAACAGGCTTATTCACGTCTTGATTTAACGAACAATGTGGTTTCCCTTGTCTCAATAATCCAGAACCTGATTACCGAAAAGGATATATCCGGTCTGGCAAGGTCTTTGGTGGAGAGCCTTCCGCTGTTGGGAATTAACCGGGGATATCTTGCATTGTTCGACGAACCGGTCATTTTCAGGGAAGATCATTTTTATGATCTTCCGGAGAAGTGCCGTTTAGTAACCGCTTTTGACCAGAATGGCCAGAAGGCCATTGAGGGAGACGGCCTGTTCAGTTCAGACGCCATGCTTCCGGAATATTGCCTGGGAGACAATGACAGGTTTAACCTGGTTATAAGGCAGGTTGTTTACAGGAATGAATTATTCGGCCTGGTCCTTTATGAATACGGTCCGTCCCAATCCGTCATTTACCAGACCCTCACCATTCAGATAGGCAGTATCATTAAAAACCTGCATCTCCTGGCCGCGCAAAAAAAAGCGGAAGAGGATTTGAAAAAAATGAACGAGGAGCTTGTAGCCGCGAACGAAAAACTCACGGACCTGGACAGGCTGAAATCCAATTTTTTTGCCAATATTTCCCATGAATTGCGTACACCCCTGACGCTTTTGCTGGGCCCGCTTGAGTCCATCCGCAGCGGCGAATTCGGAGATGTACTGGACAGTAACAGCGAGATTTTTGTTTCCATGTACAACAACAGCTCCCGTCTTTTAAGTTTGATCAATGACCTGCTTGACTTTTCCAAGATAGAATCCGGAAAAATGGAAATGAAAAAGAAACGTGTCAATATTGACAGGCTGCTCAAATTCTATTTTTCAACGATTAAAAGTTCGTTTGGCGCCAGGAAGATTTCCGTTGAATATAAAAGCGAATGTGACGGACTTATTGTTCTCATTGATCGCGGATTAATCGAAAAGGCATTTTTCAATATCATTTCAAACGCGTATAAATTTACACCGGATAGCGGGAATATCGTCATTTCATTGAAGAAGAATGGAGACTGGTTCTCCATTTCGATATCCGATTCCGGAATCGGCATTCCTGCGGATAAACTGGAAACGGTTTTTGACCGCTTTACCCAGCTGGACGGCCTGGAAAAGCGGAAATATGAAGGCACGGGCATCGGATTGGCGTTTGCCAGGGAAATCATTGAAATGCATGACGGTTCCATCGACGTGGAAAGTACGGAGGGAAAAGGATCGGTTTTTACCATCAAGCTTCCCATCGGTAGTACGGAGAATATTGACGCCATGGATTGGGAAACTGATCACGAGGAAGATATCAACCAGTACCTTGTTGCCGATATCGGTCGTGTGGAAGAATTACCCGTAAAGGCCGATGCCCGGCCGGGGGAAAAGCACATGACGGTCCTGGTTGTAGACGACAATCCCGATATATGCCGTTTTCTTGATTCTCTCCTGTCCCGTGATTACAATGTGATTTCTGCCGGCAATGGCAGGGAAGGGCTTGACCTGGCGGTGAGGGAACGTCCTGATTTGATTATAAGCGATGTGATGATGCCCGAGATGGATGGATATGAATTGACCAGGGCGATAAAATCGGATGAACGGCTTAAAGGAATTCCCGTCATCCTTCTGACGGCAAAGGCCGGTACGGAAATGAAGGTTGAGGGGCTTGAGTCCGGGGCGGATGATTACCTTTCAAAACCCTTTAATGCAAAGGAACTGCGGGTACGGATAAAAAACAGTCTGGAAATGAAGAAGCTCCGGGACCATCTGTCCCTGCAAAAGGATATTTTAGCTGAAAAGAAGGAAGTGCTGGAACAGCTTGTGAAGGAGCAGACAAAGGAAATAGAGCGGGAAAAAAACATCGCCGTAAAACTGCGCAATCAGGCGGAAGACCAGTTGGAAGATTTCCTGCTGGCCCTGGCGAGTGCCATCGAATCAAAAGATAAATATACGGGTTATCATGTGGACCGCGTGGCGGGATATTCCAGGGATATTGCGCAGAGGCTTAAACTCGATCCTGTTTTAATACGTGAGATATACCTGGGGGCCATAGTACATGATGTTGGAAAGATCGGTGTCAGGGATTCGGTGCTGAATAATCCCGGCAAATTGAGTGCCCCGGAGTATGAAGAAATGAAGCGTCATCCGGAAATAGGAAAAAAGCTTCTTGAGCGCATCCATAATATTGAAGCGATTGTGCAGATTGCCTATTGTCACCAGGAGAGATGGGATGGAAAGGGTTATCCCAGGAGTTTGAAAGGTGAGGAAATACCGCTGGCCGGACGTATTGTAACAATCGCCGATTATTGGGATGCCATCACTACCGACCGGCCGTACCGAAAAGCCATACCGTTTAAAAAGGCATTAAAAATCATGGAAGAGGAAAGAGGCGGGGCTTTTGATCCGGATATATATGATATTTTCATGAATGATGCGGATAAATTTTATATGAGGTATTTGTCAAAGGATTACCTGATGCTTTAATGCGGACTGAAATTTAATATAAAAGTTCTTGACAATTTAATATTTTTGGGAATATACTTTCATTGTTTGTTAGTTAAATGAATTAACTTATAATTGAGGTAAAGGGAGACAATGAAAGGAGGTGAAAAAGCATAAAATACTCTCGATTAAGCACCGCTATTTTTCAGGCGGTGAAAGAATATAAAAATGCTTTAATTTAAGGAGAATGACATGAAAAAATTATTAAAGTGGAAGATTGTTTTTACCTGTATATGCCTTATTTTCCTGATGGCCGTTACGGCTGACGCCAGAAGGCGGACCACGTCAACATCTACCCCGACACCAGCCGCGACACAGACAGCCACCCCGACATTCACCGCGGCACAGACATCGGCTCCGACCACTCCGGCCGTTCAGACACCTACTCCGACAAGGACATCTGCTCCGGCTCCCACGCAGGGAGGGGATAATTGTTCCGCCTATCCAGAATGGAACCGGACAACCGTGTATTACACGGGCGACAGGGTCAAGTATTCACCCAATGGGCATTATTACCAGGCTGCCTATTGGTGCCAGGGAAACAATCCGTCCGAGCGGAACGGTCCTGTCGGGAGTGGTGAACCGTGGATAGACCTGGGTCTCTGCATCGTGGGAACGCCGACCCCGACAAATACGCCCGGGCCGACCGGCACTCCCGGCCCCACGCCGCAATTCCAGGTTTTCTTCGATGATTTCAATTATTCAAGCTCAAGCGATTCCAATCTTGGCATCCTGCATTGGACCGTTAAATCAGGTTCAGGAGGGCCCGGGCCGGCAGGTGTTACATGGCGGCCGGAGAACGTCACCTTCTATACCGATCCCGGAAATTCCAGCAATAAAATCATGAGGCTGTTATCATCGACACAGGGTACGCCGGAAACCACGAACCAATCCGAGATGTACACGCAGCGTATTTTCTTTGAAGGAACGTATGCGGCAAGGGTCTATTTCACCGATTCCCCCAATTCGGGGAGCCCTGACGGTGATAATATTGTGCAGACGTTTTTCACGATTACGCCTTTGGCCTATGACCTGGACCCGTCCTACAGTGAGCTCGATTTCGAGTACCTGCCGAACGGCGGATGGGGAGCCGAGGGCCCTATCATGTA
Source organism: Spirochaetales bacterium (assembly GCA_016928415.1). Taxonomy (GTDB): domain Bacteria; phylum Spirochaetota; class Spirochaetia; order SZUA-6; family JAFGRV01; genus JAFGKU01. Next base: position 35,540 of record JAFGKU010000048.1, on the reverse strand, counting down.
CATGACCACCTGGGAAACGTATCAACTGGAGCCCTGGGTGTCGCAGAATGTCTCCACCAGCATCAACGCGGGATTTGCCGGATGGCATACCCTCGTAATTCAGGTGTCAGGCGGCCAGGTGAAATATTACATTGACGGCGCCCTGGATGCCACCCACGGCGGAATATATTATCCCGACAACATCATGTTCATCAGTTTCAACAACTGGTTTATTGCAGGCGGATTTGCCGCCGGTTCCACATATCGTGACTATAAAGAGGAAGTGGACTGGGTCTTTTACGCCAAGGATACGGTCCTTTCGCCGGCACAGGTTACAGACAATGTTTCCAACTACAGGTCGCTGGGCACCGTGCGTCTGAACACGGTCCAGTAAAAAAGGCCTGCGCGTCTGCTTGATAAAATGCAGACAAGCTGATTGGTATTTTACGGGTTGGCCGGGTGTTTAACTTACCGTCCAGCCCGCTTTTTAAAGATGAATTTTATCCGCATTACTTGATAAAATGCCCTGAATTTATTAGATTTCAATCATGGAAGTGAATACGCAAATGTCGGGTCTCACTGCTGTTGACCCGGTTCAGCAGGAAGTTCCTGTCAAGGTCCTGAAAAATGCCATGGATATTCAGAAACAACAAGCCGATATGTTGATCAGGATGATGCAGGAATCAGGGCTGGGGCAGAAGATAGACCTGTTTGCCTGACGGCTAAATTACGGAATAAGTGTGATCGCGTCAATCAAATATTGGGCGCTTCCCTTGCTGTGCAGAATCCCGTAAAAATTAAAATCCATTTCATCAATTTTACTATAATCCACAGTAACACCCTTTTTTACCACGAACTGGTTTAAGGGAATACTGATTTCCTGGTACTCCTTGTTTTTAGGATCAAAATAGTTCATCTCAACCAGGGGCGGCCCGGTCATTTCAATATCATCTTCGCCATTAATCAGGGCGATTTCAATTTCGCAGTCCTGGCCTTTTGCTTTTTTTAATTTGAAACTTAAACGGCTCTCGCCCGTGAGCTTGTATGTTTCGTTTTTGACCCATTCGAGCCCGAAACCGGCATCCCAATCCTTCCATGAGACATCCACCACGAGATGGCTTTTACCCGTGGCAGGCGTAGATACCGATACCTTCACGCCGTTTTTTGGTTCCGCCCAGGTGACTGAAAAATCCTGACCGTCGTCCCAGATAGTGTATTCTTTTTCCGGCTTGTTTGCTTTTATATCCGATTCTTTTTTATTCTGGGCGATTTGTGCCTGTTCAGTCCAGAATACCGCCTGGTAACCTCCTATGACAACACCTGTTTCCACCTCTATGAATTGAAGATTGATTTTATAGGCGATCCCCTTGTCAACGGTAATATCGGGTTTCATTATTGAGCCGGTTACCATGATATTGGCTCCGATAACTTTACCGACTTTTAACTGGGAGGTTTGATCGGCCAGGTCTGAAAGCTGGAAGGAGAGTTCTTTCATTATCTGGTCAAGGTATTGCCTGTTGACGATTTTTAAAGGCAATGACTCCTCGTTTATTCCATTGGCAATCGCCGTTGTAAGATTACCGATAATATAATCGTTTAAAAAAGCTGATCCCTCATCCATATTAAAGTATGATACCACGATTGTTTTTGCCCCTTTTTTGGGCGAAATGACATCGATAACCTCCCAGGCGGCTTCATCGATCATTTCATCAATATAATATATTTGTTCGGAATGTACTGACACAAAGCCGGTAAAAAAAAGCGAAACGATTAAGATCGGGAAAATAAATTCTTTATATTTCATGCTGTTAAGTATAGGTGAATAATTAATCATTGTAAAGTATACGCTTACCGGCAGATAAAAAATGACGGCTTGACTCTATCAAATAGAAATACTATATTAATTTGCGAATGATTTGCAAATTGACTAAAAAACGACAGCGAATTTTATCCATTATAAACGGTTCATCCGTTCCCCTTTCCGCAGGTGATGTCCACGCCCTGCTGAAAAAGGCTGTCAACCTTGCCACGATTTACCGGGGCCTCCATTACCTTGAACTGCAGCACAGGATTGAAGGCTTTACCATTCTGTGTACCAGGGAAGGCGCCGTCCGGTATTACTTCAAGAAAGAAAACCCCCACCTGCATTTCATCCATTGTGAAGTCTGCCATACTTTTTCACCATTTAGAGGCTGCCTGCGCGAAAAACTCATGAATAAAATAGCTTCCGAGCTGGATTATTCCATCCATTCCCATGTTTTATACCTGACGGGTGTGTGCGGCAGCTGCAAAAGGAGTAATTAAAATGAGTGTGAACATGCTTAATAAAATACGGAAGAGGGCAGGAGCGCCGTTTATAATAGTTTTATTCCTGCTTTTTTTTATTTTACCGGTGTTCTCAGGGTGTACCCGAAAAAAGGAGCCCGAACCCATTGACGCCACTTTTACAATAGTAACTTCTTTTTATCCTCTTTACATTTTTTCCCTGAATATTACCCGGGATGTTCCCGACATAAAACTCCTGAATATGACACCGCCGTACACAGGCTGTCTGCATGATTACCAGCTTTCACCGAAAAACATGCTTGACCTGGAAAAAGCATCCGTTTTCATTATCAATGGCGGGGGCCTGGAGTCGTTTCTTGATAAGGTTATTGAGCAATACCCGGAACTAACCGTGTTGACGGCCAGCGAGGGAATTGAAATGCGCACCAATGATTTTACCACGGGTGAAACGAATCCTCATGTCTGGGTAAGCCTGTCCCTTGCCATCAGGGAAATTGAGAACATTGGAAGGGGACTGGCCCTGGCCGACCCGGAGCATAAGGCCTTGTATTTTGAAAACACGAAAGAATATGTTAAAAAAATAAAGGACTTAAAGGAGAGGATGCACAATGAGCTTGATTCGCTGGGGGGCAGGGATATCATTACGTTCCATGAGGCGTTTCCCTATTTCGCCGGCGAATTCAACCTGTGCATAAGCGCCGTGATTGAAAGGGAACCTGGTTCGGAGCCGGGTGTGAAGGAATTAACGGAGCTGATAGAGACGATTAACAGGGAGCATGTGAAAGCGTTGTTCGTGGAACCGCAGTACCCGGCCAAAATCGCCGAGCTTCTGAACAGGGAAACAGGGGTTCCGGTATTAACCCTTGATCCGGCGGTTACCGGCCCAGAATTGCCGGACGCGTACGAGAAGATCATGCTGAAGAATATGGAGGCGCTTAAAAAGGCCCTGAAATAGCCTGAGGTGAATATGGATACCGGCAAAGAAGCAGTAATGGCAAACAAATCCTGCGGACTCTGTTGTACGAAAGTCAAAGGTATTACCGTTACACAGGGTAAAGCGGTCATATTAAATGATGTGAGTTTCCATATTCATTGCGGCCAGGTAACCGCCATAGTCGGACCGAACGGGTCCGGCAAGACGACCCTGCTCAAGGCAATGCTGGGTATTATAAAGCACCAGGGCAAATTGAATTTCCTCGACGCGAAGGGCAAACACACGGGGAAACCGGTTATCGGGTATGTGCCTCAAAATATGTCGCTGGACCGTTCATCGCCTGTTACGGTTACCGATTTATTTTTATCAAGCACAGGCAGGGCGCCGGTATTCCTTTTCCAGACGGATAGGGAACGGGCAAGGGTAAGGGAATACCTCTCGGTTGTCAAGGCCGATCATCTGGCGGAGCGCAGGCTGGGGCAGCTTTCGGGAGGAGAAATGCAAAGGGTTCTTCTGGCCCTGGCCCTGATCCCCGCACCGGACCTCCTGCTTCTTGACGAGCCGGTTTCCGCCCTCGATGATGCGGGTATCCGTCTTTTCTATTCCATCGTGGCCGGACTGAGGAATTCGTTTGACCTTGCCATCGTCATTGTGTCACATGATCTTGACATGGTGGCGGAATATGCCAACACGGTAGTGCTTCTTGACGGGAAAGTCATTGAATCGGGTCCCCCGTCCGAAGTGTTTTTGACCGAATCTTTCATCCGTTATTTCGGGAAACATCAGGCGAAAGGCTGTTGATCATGAACTGGATTTACGGCTTGATGGATACGCTGCTCCCCTTTGAATTTCTTTCGCATGATTTTACAAAAAACGCCTTTCTGGCGATTCTCCTGGTAGCCCCCACATTCGGCATTTTGGGCACCATGGTCGTCAGCAACCGCATGGCATTTTTCTCCGATTCCCTGGGGCATTCAATTTTCGCCGGGATTGCCATCGGAATCCTGCTGGGCTTCAAGGACCCCCTGCTGGCCCTGGTAGGATTCTCAATCACTTTCGCCATCCTTATATCGGTTCTTAAAAACAAGACAGGCGGCGCCACCACGACCACTATCTCCATTGTTACATCCCTGGTCGTTGCATTGGGCATCAGTTTTTTATCCAGCGGTATAGGAGGCGGATTTTCCCGTTATTCCTCTTACATGATAGGAGACATTCTCAGTATCACGTCTTCGGACCTGTTGTCGCTTCTTGCCGTACTCGTTATTGTCATGGTCTTCTGGTGGTTTTTATACAACAGGCTTCTTTTGCTGAGTATCCATACCCACCTTGCATTGAGCAGGGGGGTCCGTGCTTACCTGCTGGAGCTTTCTTTCATGGCATTGATTGCCGTCGTTGTAGCGATTTCCATCCAATGGATAGGGCTTTTCATCATTAATTCGTTCCTGGTCATTCCCGCATCGGCGGCAAGGAATCTTTCCAGGAATGTCCGCCAATACCATCTTTTTTCCATACTCATAACCTTTACGGCGGGCATAAGCGGTCTTGTTCTGTCGTTTTACTGGAACGCGTCGACGGGAGCCGTTATCGTATTGATTACAGGGGTTTTTTACTTTCTAAGCCTGCTTGTCAAGAACCGCAGGTCTTGAGACCGTTATTCGGAAAGCGATGTCGTGTTCATTGAGCGGAGGAAGGCTTCGTTGTCTTTTGTCTTTTTCATCCTGTCGATCAGTAATTCAATGATTTCAACATCGTCCATCGGGTTGATAACTTTTCTCAGGATCCACATCTTGTTCAATTCTTCCTCGCTGAGCAGGAGTTCCTCTTTCCTTGTGCCGGATTTTTTGATATTAATGGCGGGGAACAGCCTCCTGTCGGAAAGCCTTCTGTCAAGATGTATTTCCATGTTGCCGGTGCCCTTGAATTCTTCAAAAATAACTTCGTCCATGCGGCTGCCAGTGTCTATCAGTGCGGTGGCCACTATGGTCAGGCTGCCGCCGTTTTCGATGTTCCTGGCGGCCCCGAAAAAGCGTTTGGGTTTGTGGAGCGCGTTGGAATCCACACCGCCTGACAGTATTTTGCCGGAAGTCGGCACCGTCTGGTTGTAGGCGCGTGCAAGGCGTGTAATTGAATCGAGGAGTATCATGACGTCCCGTTTATGCTCGACGAGGCGCTTGGCTTTTTCCAGGACCATTTCCGCAACTTGGACATGACGCGTAGCCTGTTCGTCGAACGTTGATGCCACAACTTCGCCCTTGACGTTTCTCTGCATGTCCGTCACTTCTTCCGGCCGTTCATCAATGAGGAGGACGAAAAGAAAAACCTCCGGGTGGTTAGCCGTAATGGCATTGGCAATCTTCTGAAGCAGGATCGTCTTGCCAGTACGGGGCGGTGAAACGATCAAGCCGCGCTGACCTTTGCCGATCGGGCAGAAAAGGTTGATAAGGCGGGTGGAAATCTCGTTTGTCTGGGTTTCGAGATTCAGGCGCCTGTTGGGGTAGAGCGGGGTGAGCGTGTCAAAGGGGATACGCGTCTGCGCGATTGTCGGGTCGTCGTTATTTACGTTTTCAACACGAAGCATCGCGAAGAAACGTTCGCCTTCCTTGGGCGGCCGAATCTGGCCGGCAACGACATCCCCCGTTTTAAGGTTGAACAACCTTATCTGTGACGGCGAAATGTAGATATCGTCAGGCCCCGGAAGGTAGCTGTAATGCGGTGAGCGCAGGAAGCCGTAGCCGTCCGGCAGGATTTCAAGCGCCCCGTAGGCATAAATTAAACCGTTTCTTTCAGTGTGCGCTTTCAGTATTGCAAAGATTATTTCCTGTTTCCTCATGGTAATAAGGGTTTCTTTGCTCAGGCCGTATTTTTCCGCCAGTTCGCGCAGCTGCGGCAGGTTCATGTCGGTGAGGGTGTTGATATTCAGCTTCTCACCTATTTCCGGAAGAAGATCCGGCGTTTTGTCCGTTTGTGAATTCGGGTATTGGTTATTGTTGTTATTGTTATTGTTATTGTGATTATTATTATTTGCCTGATTGGTTGATGCATTGAACCGTTTCTGTTTCCTGTCGTCCAATGCAGTTGAACCGTTGTTATTTGAATAAGCAGACCCGTCGTCTTCGGTTTGTTTTACTTCAGACCTGTCTTTCTTCCTGGTGATTTTTTTCCTGGTGACAGCGACAATTTTACCATTGCCGTTTTCTTTCGATGTATCCGGCATCTCAAGGGGTGGTTGATGCGATTCCCCGGTGAAATCCAGTTCGTTTCCGTTCAGGTTATTGTTTCTTTCATTTTCGTCTGTGGTTTTTTTACGCATAACGGCCATCTAATTCTCCATGTAATAAAATTAAGCTTATGATTTGAAGCCAACGACTTATAAGTGAACAGGCACGCCCTTAAAAAACCCTTTTATATGCCTGTAAATTATTTATGTTTGATTAGTTAGTTACTATATGTTATAACTATATTACATTTCTCCCCATATGTCAAGACTTTCATAAAATATACCTCAAAAATTGTCCGGTAAAAAAGAATGCTCTTTTTTACCTTCAATTAAAGATTCCAATAAAATAAGCGTCATGACGGCTGTTTTCCGCCGTACGATATCCCTGTTTCCCTTGAAAAAATAGGGTAAAGTAAGCGGTTTACCGTCCCTGGCACATACGGAAATCCAGACAGTACCGACTGGTTTGTCCTTCGAACCGCCTGAAGGCCCGGCAATGCCTGTTACAGCCACACAAAAATCGGCCTTTGACAGGCCCGCACCTTTTAAAGACATTTCAGATGCGGTTTCCCCGGAAACGGCACCCTTCTCCGCGATTATTTTTTGATCAACGCCAACGAGCCTGTTTTTGGCATCATTGGAATAAACAATGCATCCTCCCCAATATACCTCCGAACTGCCCGGTAAATCAGTCATCCACTTCCCTATAAGACCGCCGGTACAGGATTCAACCGAACAGAACGTTTTTTTAGATTGAAGCAATTTTTCAAAAACGATTTCGCTGATACTCTTGTTGTATTGCCTGATCCGCGGTTTGCCGAATCTTGTTTCAAGCTTTTGAAAGCACTTCTGTTGCAGCGATAAATCGGTGCTTTCGATGTTGAAAATAACCCTGTCAGGCTCCAGCCGTGTAGACCATTTGCAATTTTCGTCGCAAACTTCCTGCAGCGCCTGCTCCAGTAATGATTCGGATATCAGGAATGCCGAACCGGTTGTTCTGTGCCGTAATCCCGTATGGGAAATTTCTTTCAGGAACGGCAGTAATTTTTCAAAGAACATGGCTTTCAGTTCGGAAGGCGGTCCGGGAAGGGATGCAATCCTCAGGTTGTTTACCATTCCCGTAAAACCTGCTGCCGTACCGTGTTCATTTTCAAGTACCGTGAAACCTTCCGGGATCATGGCCTGTTTTTTATTTATTTCAGCCAGCTGCGGGTCCCAGAACCGCTTTTTTAATTTGGACCATTCCTTTTCATCAAGCCTGAGAGGAACTCCGGATATTTCAGCGATGATTTCCCGTGTAATATCATCGGTTGTCGGACCCAGCCCGCCCGTAGTCACAATGAGACTGTTCCCGTTCAGGGCATTGACCAGTTCCTTTTCAAGTATTTCCCCAATGTCCGGAATTTGAATTATTTTTGTTATCGAAAATCCGGCATTAGTCAGTTCCCTGCCTAGCAGCTTTTGATATTGATCTCCAATTTCACCCGTGACAATCTCTGATCCGATAAGAACCAGGACACAGGTGTTTTTATAAGGCACCTTTGGAAAAACCTCCCTGCGGTTAAGGAGTCCTATACACTTTGTATCGTCTTTTTTAATTTTATAGGTGAATCAGAGAAAATGTCTATGGTGTCCGGACTCTTGATCATTTCGCATTTTCCTTCAAAGACAACCCCGTCAGCAATTTTGAGCTTGGCGGTTCGTATATTGCCGAAAACCTGCCCGGTTGCCAGCATTTCAAGGCTTTCTTTAGCCTCTATATTTCCGTAGACTACACCCCCGACGATAATGGAACCAACCGTAATATTGGCTTTTATTTCGGCGTCATTTTCAATATAGAGAAAACCTTCGGAAATGATTTCGCCCTGGAATTTGCCGTCGATTTTAAGCGAATCACGGAATTTCATGACCCCGTTAAAATTGGTTTCCTTTCCCAAGGTTGTCTGTATTTTTTCTTTTGCGAACCGGATATCATTGTTTTTTGCCATAGGGGACCTCTAAAAAATCTATTGGTAAAAATCTATTTTGTTTTCATTACAAAAACCCCGTCCCAATCGGGTGGAGGAGGGTCCTGAATGTAATGCTGGCATCTTTCTAAGTAAACTTTGGAAGGCCCGTCCTTGGGATCAATCTGAAGCGCTTTTTCAAAACACTTTTTAGCTTCTTCGAAATTCATGAGCTTGTAAAATTTTCTTCCTTCGTCGAATAATGCCAGAACCTGTTTTTTCTCGTCGGATATCAATTTCCCGTCTCCAGTTTTGAAAAATGCTCCTGGAATTTCTTTTCCAGGTCTTCCAGGGATAAATCGCCTTTTTTCAACTCGTTACCCTTGGATTGCAGTTCATCGATTTTTTCTTCCAGCACTTCCAGGGACGACAATATCTCCTGGCCTTCCTTTTTGACCAGTTCCACTAAATCGGTCATGGCCTTTTGATCCGAAGAGTCGACTTTTTTTGCCGCTTCCAGAAGTTCTGAAACAGGTTTCCGGATATGCTGTGTTGAAAAAATGAGTGTTTTGTTGAGTGATTCAATCACGGCAATCCTGTTATCCCGTCTTGATATTTGGTTGGCCAATTCACGGTTTCGTAACACGGCCTTGATTCTGGCAAGAACCTCGGAAAAATTAAACGGTTTTGTGATATAATCATCCACACCCAATTCCAGACCCTCAATTTTGTCACGGACACCGTCGAGTGCTGAAAACATGATGATGGGGATATTTTTAAATTTCACGAATTGTTTGTCGTTTTTGATCTTCTTGGTTACTTCCCAGCCGGAAAGCTTCGGCATTACGTTATCCAGAATAATGAGATCGGGGTTGCAGTCAGAAAGTTTATCCAATGCTTCTTCGCCGTTTGTTGCCTGTTCCACCTTGAAACCCAGTTTACTTAACATAACTCCGAAGAATTCCAGATTGATAGGCTCATCGTCCACAATTAAAATCTTTTTCTTCAAAATGTATCGACTCCTTTACACTATAATACCATTTTCCTATAGAAATTCTTTTTTGTCAATCCGGCTCTCCGAAAAACCTTGTTTTAAGTCATTTAATATCCCGTAAAAATCATCGTGATATTAAGGTTTAAAAAAAATTATTTTGCCGATTCCCGCTAAAATTCCGCACAGCGTCAGGATCATACACACATAGGCAAACCAGTCCTCCCATTCCGTGTATAAGGTTGTTTCACCGGAATATACGGGCACCCTGGCTATCAGATAACCTTCCTCGAATGCGGGAAGCTGTGCTAAAATATGCCCGTTCGGATCAATGGCGCAGGTGATTCCGCCATTGGTGCTTCTCACAACACTTCTTTTGTTTTCCACAGCCCTGAAAATGGCCATCGTCATATGCTGTATTTCGGAAATCTCGGACTTTGACCAGGAGTCATTCGTCATATTCACGATGACTTCGGCACCGTGTTTGACAAATCTCCTGTTCAGGTAGCCGAACGTGTCTTCAAAACAGATGGGTGTCGAGAATTTGACTCCCCCGGCTTCAAATACGGTGTATTCAAGACCCTTTTCCCAGAAATGGGTATCCGCATTGATAAGAAGATCGTACATCCAGGGCAATATATCCTTATAAGGAAAATGCTCGGTGAAAGGTACGAGATGGAATTTCCGGTAAATTTTGACAATTTTACCCTTTATGATTAAAAGGGAGGCATTGTAATCAATCCTGTGTTCTTCATCCGTTCCTATTCCCCTTTTTTCCCCTTCATTATTGCCGATGACAAAAGGAATATCCTGTGTCGACAGGTAATCCATCAGTTCCTTCACAAGGACATACCTTGCCGGAATTTCCCTATGTTTGGAATGGTAATTGATGGATGGTACGAAAGACGTTTCAGACCAGATGACGATATCCGGATTTTCTTTGACGGCTTGTCTGCTTAATCTTAGTAGGATATTCAGGGATTTTTCATACGCGCTTTGCCCCCCCCTCCAGGGGTCGATGTTTTGCTGGATAAGGGCGGTTTTCCATTGCCGGGCCGATGATAAATCCGATTCAGAAGCAATACCGTAAATGATTGCCGATAAAAAAAGGCAGCCGTATGCCACTGCGGGCACAAGGTTCTTTTTCAATAACGGGATAAACTGCCTGAATCCCTTTTTAAGGCAGGCGGCCAAAAAAGCGGAGGGGAATGCCACAAGCAGGGACACGCCCCACACACCGGTGATTCCGGCTGTCCTTACAAGCGGTAAAAAAGGGTATTGTGAATAGCCTATTATGCCATAGGGATAACCCAGGTATCCCTGGGTTCGCAGGTACTCGTACGACACCCAGGCTATGGCCTGCAGGATATAACCGTAATTCGGAAACAGGGTATCAATAAGCTTAAGCGCGGGAAACATAAGCATGAAGTAAAAGGCATAGATAGACGGTACAATAAAAATGGCGAGCGGATGAAAGAGCAGCAGCCAGTAATTAAACAGGGAATAAGCAAGAAAACCGTACAGAATGCCGTATAACCAGATTTTCCCCCAATGGGCCTTATGGACCAGTATAAAAACGGGCACCAAAGCTATGAACCCGAGAGGGAAGAGACCTTCTTTTACCAGGAAATTGGGAAAGGACAAGGCAAAAACCAGGGTAGCGCCCGCAAGCAGCAGGAGTTCCCATCCGGTCCTGATAAAAAAATTTTTAATGGATTCTCTGTTAAATGGTGTTAAAAAACGGTTCACTTATTTTCGTAAGGGCCAGGCGATTTTTTTTAATTCCTGCCCGGGTCTGAAACCTACGATACCATGGTTTTCTCCCGGGAAAACCTCTCCTGTTTTGGGATTTCGTGCATTGGTCCTGCCTTTTCGAAGACGGATTTCAAAGGTGCCGAAGCCCCGCAGTTCGATAATTTTATCATTTGCCAGACCCTGCTTGATTTGATGAAAAATATTGTCCATAATTTCCTGGATTTGTTTTTTATTGACGTCCTGAACTTTTTCATATACGGCGTCAATAATTTCCGCTTTGGTTAATTTTTTGCCGTCCACAACTGTCCCTTCCTTAATATCACTCTATATTATATTTTTCTGCACCAAAAGGAAATATCTTGAGAGAAATTACAGCGGTTATTTTATTTTTTTTAACTGCCTGGCAGCCCGGGATTTTTTCCTGGCAGCACTGTTTTTATGAAATATTCCCTTTGAAACAGCGCTATCCACCATTTTTTCATATTCCTTTATTGCCGCAGCACTTTCTTCTTTTTTGTTTTCTTGAACAAATTCCTGGATTTTTTTGGCTACTGTTTTGATCCGGCTTTTTACCATTCTGTTTCTTGTCCGTCTTTTGAGGCTCTGTCTGTGTCTTTTCGCCTGTGAATCTTTTATCTGCAAAGTTATTACCCTCCAATTTGATAAATATAATGAAATTTTTAATGATAGTATAAAAGTAAGTGTATATTGTCAAGCCCGGAATGGTAATTCTCATGCATATTGAGAATTACCATTCCGGAAAATTTAACCGGCAGTCGTATTTTGCTGTACAGGTATTTCCTGGTTTATATGCTTGTTTTTATCCACAAATTTCCTGATAGTGTCCACAAATGTATCTTCCATATCCCAGAATTCCAATCCCGCTTCGTAATTGCTCTCATCTATTTCCCTGCACCACACAACCCTGCCGAAAGTCTTGATGCGGCGTCCCACTTCGTCGGGAAGGGTGAATATCAGGGTCAATTCCGCCTCCTTATCAAGGGGTTTGTCCGTGATGATGCATATTCCCCCCTGACTGATGTCTTTTGACGTCGCTTTGTTGATAATGGCGTATTTTACATCAAAATTAATCAAAATTCTGTAAAATCTTCTTTTATCCTCCATTTACCCCCCGCCTATATTATATAGGATAAATTTATTAGACCAGTAAGTCAATAAAAGAATCCTGTTGTATGCTGCTGTTTTAGAACAGCCCGATTCTGGCCCCGAAGTTAATACGGGGCTCAAATGCCGGTGCCCCTACCACATCCGATGAAAGGAACCAGACCTCAATTTCACCATACAGAGAGTACGTATTAAAGGCGACCTGGTCCTTGATCGTGAATTTGGCAAATTCAATCTGGCCGATAACCGCTGCAAGAATAAGTCCCTTTTCAGAAAACACGACGTCGTATTGGGAATTCGTACAGTAGGAAAAATTGGCGCCCAGGGCAAGGGAGACGGACATGAAATCCAGGTCCGGACCGAATATCACCTCCATGGGAAGGAGGAAAATATTGGCCAGAAGTTTCGCCCCTATGAACATGCCCCCGAAACGCACGGACGGAACGTAACCGGCCTGCACCTGCAGTTTGACGTTCTGGTCAAAGAACGTGAGGCCCAGGCCCACGTTCCAGGCAACGTATGGATCTATGAAATTCGTCCTGAATTGGGCGTCGAAGTACATTCCCTGGATGAATTCGGGAATTTTATACCCCGCCTTGTCGCCGCGGCGCAGGCTTATCTCCACATCCTTGAGCCCGTTTTCATCCGATGCGATTCCCAAAATACTGATCTTGTCATTGAAGCGCTTGTTTTCTTCCGGAAGGAGAATCCTCACATAGGGCTGCATATCGTCATTATTGACCATGGCGCGTGTTATGGCTGTTTTACCGGAAGCGGTAGTGGCGCGCACGAGAATCCGGACATCGCCGTCAGGAATGTTCTGTGTCTGGAGCCTGTAATTCCAGTTCGTGGTTCCGCCCGTGTTTATAAAGGATTTGCCATTGTCCAGGCTTACTTCAATTTTTTCTATGCGGTTGTCATTCATTGCCTGTTCATAAGCCGTATAAGCTTCCCTGTCCTCCTGGTCCGGGGCCGCCAGGTAATAGCCGGCATCTCCCTTCATCCAGGGGCGCTTGGTGATAAAATCTCCTGTTTTCAGGGAATTGATCCTCACCCACGGGCCTTCGGCCGTGTAGAGGAAGCGCTTCTTCTCCGATACGACTGTTGTTCCGTCGGCAAGTTCAGCCTTGATGACTATGATGTGTTCGCCGTCCGGAAGCTGCGCCGGTCCCAGGTCCGTGCTGAAGTAGGCGTTGTCGTCGAATTCCAGGGAACCCAGGTCCTTGTCGTCTATGGCATAGGTAATGCCTTTAACGGCCGCTTCGGAAATGACATGGCCGCTTAATAAGAAATTGCCGCACGCGCTTTCCCCGTCCAGCGGGAAGATCTGTTCAACCCTGTTCGTAACCTTCTTCTGGATAACCTGGACGTTGCGCGACACGTATGTCGTGTTGTTCGCTTTATCCTTTGCCGCCACGCGGATGTTGTACCAACCTTCATTTAACCCGCCTAAGGCGAGTTTTTTGACAAATACCCCGTTCAAGGAAAGCTCGTAATCCGTACCGGCCGCGTTGATGCCTGACTGGTTGACCGGGGCCAGGTTAACCGAGAGGCTGGTCAGATTGATGTTGTCAAAGGCCCGGCCGTCGAGAATCAGGGAGCCGCTGACCGTTTCACCTTCGGAGGGGCGGTCAAGGCTGAGAATGGGTTGCGTGTTGTCAACGTTTACAAGTGTGGCGGAAAGACCCTCGGTGCCCGTGTTGTCCACGGCCTTTATGAGAAGGCGGTGGACTCCGTCAGCGAGCAGCGATGTATTGAACCGGTAATTCCACTCATCGGTTCCCTTTGTCAGGTGGTACGTATTGCCATTGTCGAAGGATAGGTAAACCGCCTTTATGCCGTTGGCATCCATCGCCGTACCTGAAAGGGGTATGGTGCCCTTCGTCGTGGTTTCAATGGCCGGCGTCTGGAGAACGGAAACCGGTTCGGCCTTGGAAATCCAGAACGTGGACGAGGCGATATCGCCCCTGATCCCGCCTATGTCCTCCGCCTGTATCTCCACCGTATGTTCATTGTCGGCTATATCCCCGATTTTTATGGGTATGCTGAAACTGTTTTCCCCTTCCACCTTTTCGAATTCACCGTCATCAAGGCGGTAGTAAATAGCCTTGACCCCGTCATCGTCGAACACGACACCGGAAATAAGGAAGTTGTTTCTCAATACTTCGTCCTTTGCCGGTATCTGTATCTCCACACGCGGTTTATCCGCTTCAAAATCTATGGGAAATACGGGATTCATGACGGTCTCGTTTCCCGATGTATCAACCGCCTTGATGTAATATTTCTCCGGAAGTTTTTCAAACTTGGAAAGGTCGAGATTGTATGTGAACACGGGCCTGCCCGTCAGGGGCTCGTAGTTTTTATTATCACTTGAGAATTCCAGTGATTTCAATTTACCCGCTTCGGTTACCTTTCCGATAACGGAAAATATCCCGTTTACCCTGGCCGTTTCTTCCGGTGTTATGAGGGTTATTTCCGGCTTGGTGGAATCCTTTTTTACGGCAATGACCTTGAATGTTTCATTGCCGCCCGTGTCGACGGCGTGGAGATAGACCGCTATCTTTCCGTCTTCTATTCCTTCGGTATTGATGACCTGGCTGAAAGGAATTGCACCCTTGTCCTGTGACAGGGATATTTTCTTCCAGTCACCATTACCGCCCACTGAATATTCCATCGTTTTGATACCCGTCGATTCGTTCACCGTTCCCTCGATGGTGAAGCTTTTGTTGACCCAGGTGCCCGGTTCCATGGATGTGGTGGTTATAATCGGCGGGATGGCGTTTGCCTGGAAGACGTACGCTTTGGACGTATACGTCTTGTTGTTTGCCGCCGTCACTTCTATGGTTGTCGGACCGCTTTTCCCTTCCTCGAGTGCCTGCACGGTCACCGAGCGGCCTTCAAAGACTGCCTTCAGGAAGGCCGATTCCGGCTTCAGGGCAACCGATTTTATTTCCCGTCCGTTGAAATACCCTGTAAAAGGTTTTTCCCTGGTCAGGTTGATTTCATCGCCGGCCGCCGTGCGGACATCGGAGAAATAAAGGCCGTCCGCGTCATTCGGCGCCGAACCGCCCGCATCCGTTTTAAAGAAAAATGTCTTGTACTGGGCCGTTCCTTTCTGTTCGTCGTACAGGCGCACATAAATTTCGTTGTAGCCGTAGCCCAGATTGTTGGGAAGGGCGAGCTGGAACACGCTTGACGGGTCCTCTTTTTTACGCTTGTAATCGGCACCGCGATAGTCCTTGTTGTTGAAGCTGTACTCCAGCCGGGCGACTGCCGAATTGCAGGAACCTTCCAGTTTGGTCTGCCCGTCCTGGCTGGCAAAAGCAAGGCCGGGATAAAAGGCCCGGGAGCCGGATTTCGGCAGGGCCTGCGTAAGCGCGGCACTGTGCAATGGGTCCGCGGAATACGCGCTGTCCGTTTTAAGGGTAATTGATCCGGAATAAACAACCTCGTCGTTGACCGTCGTTACCTTTATTTTTGTTGTTGCGGCGGAAAAGTCGCTGTTAGGTACAATGGTGATGGAACCGTCCGATTCCGAGACCCCAGCCTGAGGAATGTCCGGTTCAAGCACGACCGATTTTACCTTGTCGCCCAGGAAAAATGCGTATAAGGGATATTCCCTTGAAATGGCCGCCTGTCCTTCATCTGTGCGGCTGTCTGCAATGTAAATGCCGGATTTGGCGGCGGCCTTGGAAAAATTGGTTACATGGATAAAGGAGTAGTACTCCGTTGTTCTTTCCAGGGAATCGATGGCCGTTATTTTGATGTCATTGATGCCGTAGGGCTGGTTTTCAGGAACGGGAATGGTGAATTGCTTGATGAATTTCTGCTCCGTTCCCTGGAGGCTTAAATCCTTTTCCTCGCCGTTGCCCAGGGTATACCTTACCTTCTTGAAGGGCTGGAATTCCGTGATCTTACCCCGGAGCACGGCCTTGTCAAACCGGTTGACCTCCGCGCCCGGTTTAAAATTCACGCTTTCACCCTTCGCGGCTACCGTTTCTATGTTGATAGAAGACTGGCTGCCCTGAACGGTGAATTCCACTTTGGCCGGGTTTCCCTTGACCCCGTTTACGTCAATACCGTAGACGGCAAGGGTGTGCTTCCCGGGGTCGAGTTGGTCCAGCGGAAAGGTAAACCCGTCTATGGCCGGTATGGTGACCGGCGCCTTGCTGTCCAGCGTCCAGACCACCGATTCCGGTTCATCGTCGTCGTCCACAAAACCGTAGACGTCAAATGCCGCGCTGACCGGCGAATCCGCCTTAGGATACGCGATGACGACAACCGGCTTGTCCGCTTCCAGGTCGATGTTGATGTTTGTGTTCTGTTCCACCACGTTGCCGGCCTTATCCGTAACGGTGAATTTTACCGTCTCCGTGTTGGATCCCTTGCCCGTCGCGTCGATCTCGACAAACCAGTACAGGTTTCCCGGTATCAGGGGAATTTCCTCTGTCTTGTCCCTGTGACTGTAAGTGAGCGATTTGATGCCAACTTCATCCAGTACCTTGCCGGCCACATAGAAATTACCATTCACCTTTTCTTCCTGTGCCGGTGACAAAATCTCGATCACCGGCTTCTTGTTATCCACAAAGAAAAGGAAACTGGCCAGCCCTACAGATCCCATGCCGTCTAAGCTCTTGAGCAGGATGACCTGCGAGCCGTCTTCCATGCGCGTTGTTTCGACCCACAATTTGAAATGATATTTATTATCCTCCTGGTTGAACCAGAAGTCGAGTTTTTGGAAAGTCTTGCCGTGGTCTTCACTGGAGAACAGGGCCGTAACGCCGTTCAAGTCCTCGACCGTGCCCTGCAGTTCATTGCCGCCGCTTAACAGTACGCCACTCGGTTGATTGGTGACCTGGCCGAAAGGTTTGCTTGTATCCAGGTGAAAGGAACGCGTTATGATTTCGCCCGTGACCCCGTTGACATCAATGCCGCGGACGCCGATCATGTGTCTCCCGTCCGGCATGCCTTCCGTGCTGAGTTTGTACGACCAGAAGTCTTTGCCTTCGGCCGGCTTGAATTCGCCTTCGTCAATCCGCACTTCCACCCTTCCTACCGCATCGTCATCGTTACACGTGCCGACGATGTTCAGAATGGCGCCGCCGACCCGCATATCAGGCACGGGGTTGGTGATGCTGGCAATGGGAAGGTCGCTTTCCGGGTCGATTAAAACATTCGCCGGGTTGCTGTAAAAAATGTTTCCCGCCTTGTCCGTACCTTTTATGATGATATTGTACATTCCCCGTTCAAGACCGGATACGTCGTATGTATAATCCCAGTTGTCCATTCCATTGACCTTCGTGTACACATTCAGTTGTCCCGAACTCGATGAAGTATTCTCCATTGCGGGAACCGGGGTCGCTTCCGGTGCGATATCCTCAACAGGCGCCCCGGTAGGCTTATCCGCAGCCTCCTGGGCATTCAAGAACAAAGTTGTTCCGGATAGTATAAGAATTATGGAGATTATTCTGGAAAAACGCATTATCGATCCTCTCTTTCCTTATGTATATCAAGACGAGACAGGTTTCAGGAAACCTGTCTCGTCATCTTTTCATGAATTATGTTTTACACACTGTTTATTGTTCTTTCATCCTGTAGGCCAGGTTGAAATAGGTACCGGCAAATCCGACGGCAACATCGGAGGACCTGGCTGTTCCGGCGACCCAGCGGCCGATATTCACGGAGGAGCTGACCTCAATGTTGCTCCTGTGATCGCGTACCGGATCGTTCACCGGAATTATACCGTATTCCCAGTCCGCCGCGCTGGACCCGTCGCCGCTATTTACCCAGGCGTACTTGAGTCCTTCCAGGGTTCCGATTGCGGAGGAATTAAGATACGAGACATACGGAACGGCGGTCGCGCCGTTGTACATCAACGCTATATTGCTCCATGCCCCGACGGATCCTTCCGAATCGATGGTCACCGGAGCGTCAAATGTATAATAGAGTCCGGAGCCGGTTCCGTCCACATCGTGACCGTGGATGAATACAAGGTCTCCCGTGGCATTCTGGAAGGTGACGATAAACAGGTCGCCATACGTGGCTGATGACGCATTACTGTCGATGATCATGCTCACGTAGCTTCCCAGGTAGCTGTTGGCCGGTCGTACATTAGCGATGTTCCACTCGTGGGTACCGCTAGGTGCATAAGGCGCCGTGCCGTTGAAATTGCCGACCGGCTGCGTATCCCAGCCGCGTGCGATTTTGAGTGTCTTGTTGGAAGCGCTGTAATACACAATCACCGGGACATCGTCGTCAGGATCGATGCCTATATCGCTCCAGAGCCCGACGTCCTCGCTGGATGCGTATTTGTAGGTGGGGTCAGAGTTCAACCAGTCGAATCCGTCGACCACGACCTGGTTGTCCGTCTGGTGTGTTGAGTAGGCGATGAACGTTCCCGTTCCGCCGGTCACCACCGCGTACTTCAGGCACTTGCTCCATGCGTCGTAGTAGGAAACGTACTTGACGTCATTGCCCGGTGTTCCTCCGACATTGACCGCAAATCGCGGGTTCTTGAACTGGAAGAGCATTTCGTCCTTGCCGTCGGAATGATCGATGGTGAAGGTGTTGGTATCCGTACCATCATCCCCGCCCAGGTATTCAATGGTGCGGGCGCTTCCGGCGTCAATATGGCTTGTAAGCCCCTGCCAGGGACCGGCCGCGTTTTCATTTTCCAGCACCACCGTATGCTTGACATCCGCACCTCCATTGTTCCTGACAAAGATGTCGGTGTATTCGGGCGGGTCGTAATGGCTCCAAATTGACGTTAGGTTATCCCAGGTTGCGGAACCGCCGACCGAGTTTGGCCCGCCATAATAACAGACCGCCGTATTATAACTCGTCCAGGAACCGTAGAGATGCCCGTTTGAGGGATTGATGGACATGGCCGGCCATTCCGGCGCGTCGGAACCGGTGAAATAATCGCCGATATCGAATACCAGCAGGTAGCGGTCGTCATTCCAAAGCGTGGCCCCCAATCCCGATCCGTCGTCTTCCTTATTGGAAGTGAGGGTGTTGGCGTTCAGGTTGTTAATCGACTGCTGGGAGTTCACCGTCACCCTGAGCCAGCCGGAATTCTGCATCTGGGTACCGGTAAAGAGCAGGGTCGTATACGGGCTCCCGCCTCCCGATACCGTGATTGTATTCTGCAGTGTTCCGCCCGTGCGATGGATCGTTACGGTCGGCAAGTAGGTGCCGCTGCCGAGATTGAATCCCGTTAAGACAACGTTCGTTTCTCCGTAAGTGAGAAGGAATTTCCCGTACTTGGTCCTGTTCGCGGGCAATGGATACTGCCGCGTTATGCTTTTTATGTAAGGCACAATGTCCAGCTGCTCCGAGTCCGGGGTTGCGTTATTGGGTATTGCCGCGCCGTCTTTTGCCCCGAAAGAGACGGTCTTGTTCAAGCCCGCTATTCCCGTGACATAGGATGAGTCCCATTTGTACGTAAAGGTTACCGTATGCCCGTTTTCCGTAAGCGCCTGCGAGTCGATCGTAAACACGTTTGTATCGTTGCTTGCCAGCTGGCCACCTGACCATGATGCCAGTTGGGACATTGGATTGTTTTCCGAGGTCACATTGATCTCCGTAAGCCTGTTTTCATCGGTGACTGTGCCTTTGAAAATAATGACGCCCGATCCCTTTGGATCGTTATCATTGCCGTAGGCGGCCTTTATAATGTTCCAGTCTCCGACCGTGTTGTCCCCCTGGAGTTCCAGGTGGCCGGTGCTTCCGTCCTGGTGCGATTGGGAAAGGGCATCGAGTATGACCACGGGCAAGGTAGCGTCGTAAGGATTGAGCACGCTCACCTTTACCCAGCGGGAAACGTTGATGTCGTCATTGTCCCTCACCGTTACCTTTACCCTGTAATCGACCTTGTACGGCGATACCGTATAATTCCCGTCATCCGTCCATGGAGCCGTTCCCGGGTTCACGTTGAGCGTGACGGTGATATCGCCGCCTGCCGGATTCAGGGCACTCGCATAGGCCGGGCCGAGGTAGCTGGAACCGCCGGAATCGTAGACATCGATGAATATCTGTTTTACGCTTCCACCGGGATCGCTGCCCTCAATGGCAAAGTAAAGTTTATTGTTCTTGATTTTCTGGAAGTCCGTCCGGTTGACGGCACCGCCCGGGTAATAATAATCCTGGATCTCGGTGACCGAACCTCCCACGTCGGCTACCGTGGTGCTGTAATTGAGATCGGACCCCACCCGGATCCGGTCGACCACGGGCCTGTTATTGGCAATGAATACCTGGCGCATGGCGTGGTACCGGTTTCCCGCCAGGTCATAAGCCACATAATGGAGGTCAACGATCCCGTCCGGGATGTATTGACTGTCAAAATAGGCTCTCCAACGGGTTCCCCCGTCGTAGATGCCCAGGAATTCATGGTACCCGTCACCGTCGATGTCCGTGCCGATGTCCAGGTCGCTCATTTCATTCGCTTTGTCGATTTTAATGACATAGTTGTCACCGAGTGCCGCATGGGTTACGTACGGTGCCGCGGGATCGGTGTCGGTCGACCAGGTGTTTGTCCCAAGGTCGTATTCCTCCACCGTTATGGATTCGGTCGTGGGTGTCCCCCCCCATGTGCCGGTACTCTTTAAATTCCTGACGCTTCCGCTTTTCACGAGGTAGAGTTCGATATGCGAAATGCCGCTCACCGCACCGGAATCGCCGTAATTCCCTTCCACATACGTTTTGTCCACACTGTTTACCGTGATCATGCCATTATAGAGGTTGGAACCATCCGGATGCGTTATGCTGGTTGACCAAGAAGCGGTGGGGGGCTGGTTGTCCACATTGAGGTTGATAAAAACGATTGACTGGAGACTCGCGCTGTCGATAACCTTGAGCCTGAGATAAAAAATGCCGCTTGTGGGTATGTAACTGGCTGTGTTGATCGTTATATGGAGCTGATAATGGGTGTCCGATACATACGTCACTTTCAGGCCATCCCCCATGATGTCCTCGTAGGAGACGCCTCCATTGTAGCTGATCTGGATATAGGACAGCGACGTGGTAGGATCGTCATACGCGTCCCCCGTCAATGTGATCGAGCCCCTGACGTAATCGCTTGATTCATAGTTCAAATTTTCGACCCTCGGGATCAAATCGTCCAGGTGGACGGCAATCTGCTGGTAATTCCCCGTTACCGGCGGGACATTGATGTCCACGGCGCGCACGCGAATTATTATGTCTCCCGAGAGGTCAGGGGTTGTGTCGGTTCTGGCGTACATTTCACCGTAGTTATTGAGCATCTCGGTCCATGCCGTCTGCCCGTCGACCGTATACCACAGCGTCTCGTTTTCAAACTTGTCGTCGGTAAAGCCGTCCGGCGTCTTCGACGAATCACCCCGGAAATCGATCACGTCGCTGAAATCACCGTCCCCGTTCACGTCGATCTGCATCTCCACGTAGTCGACCGCGTCGTCATCGACCGCGGTCCCGGACACAAGGACCGGTCCGGCCAGGTTCTGCCCGTCTGATGGTGAAAGGATGTTTACCTTCGGCTTGTCCGTGTCATTGTCGATCAGGAAATAGTAATCGTCCCTAGTCGTCGTATTGCCCGCCTTATCCGTTACACGGGCGTGGATATAAAGCTTCCAGACGCCACCGCCCTGATCATCCGCATACGTGCTGGTCGCGTAACTGGTCGAGTCGATCTGGTATTCCCAGTTGTACTCATTGTCCATGACAATCCAGGTAAGGGGTTTGCCGATCCGCAATTCCACATTGTTATCCGGGATCTGGGTATTGTCCGACGAGGTACCCCGTATCAACACAAGGCCGTTGACTGTGCTGGACTGGGCGGGGTTGAGGAATGAGACGGTGGGGTTCTCTTTATCGATAATGATTAATAGGTTGTAGGATGATTCTTTTCCGCCACCACCCCCTTCATGTGCCGTTGCCGTTATGGTCTTATTGCCGCTAGTCAGGCCTATAAGGGTAAAATCCCAATTCGTCCCAACCAGATTCGCATTTCCTTTTGATACACCGTCTGCGAAAATTTCAACATAATCTATGCCTGAACTGTCGTCGGCTTCGCCCTGCAGAAAAACGTTACCGTTAAAATAAGCGCCTTGAACGGGATTTGTGATGGACACTTCCGGAACATCTGAATCGATCGTGAAATAAACCTCCGGCGATACCCGTTGGTAATCCTTGACATCGGAAGCCCTTACCTTCAAAATATAAATGCCATTGTCGAGTGTCGGGCCGCTCGATAGGCTGTACTTCCAGTTTATCGGAGTTTCCTTCGCATTTCCTACCGCGGTCCAGTCGATGATTGGAACTGTTTCCCCCTGTTTTATAACGTATATTTCGATACTATTTTCCTTTATATCATCTTCATCAGAGGCCTTGCCGCTCAGCTGGGCAGAGTTGTTTAAAATATTATCCGTTTCATCGAAATTCTGGTTGGGATTGAATATTTCAATCGTCGGCAGGTTTTTGTTCTGGTCGAAATACAAAGTAATTTTCGTTTCACCACCGGTATGCAGTAAATTCCACAATGCCGTATAATTGGGCGGCGGGGTGGGTGCGGGTGACGGGATAGACGGTGCAATATAAATCGGGTAGAGTTCATCGATGTATATGGAATTACCGTCATTTGCCGTTTTTATGTCGTAATTAAAAAAATATTTTGTGCTCGCATTATTTGCCCTGTCAATTGCCTGCATTGTGAATTTCAGGTTCCCCTGGTTGACATAGCTGGCACTATCAAAGGTATATGACCAACTGGCTGTACCATTTGCTGTGTCCGTGAACTGGAGTACATCCGAGTCGTTATATACGCTGATACTGACCGTCTGAATACCGAACGTGTCCATGGCTTCTCCCTTTATTGTAAAAGTGGAACCGTAATTGGACTCAGCGTAAGAGTTCGGTACGGTCATGATGATCAATGGCGCCGTATTGTCCACATAAAGCAGGATTTTCTTATCGGTCGTTTTGTTGGATGAGTCTGTGATTTTGAAAATGATATCATGTTCTCCGTCTGCAATGGTGGCGGTATCGATATCAATGGACCATGTCCTGGCCTGCTGGTTCAGGGTTGCTTCCGTGTATGTCGCTCCGTCATCCACCGAAACAGCCACACTTGCAGTGGCCACGTCCTCCTCGAAATTACCGGAGAGCGTGATTGACCCCTTCACATAGTCGCCATTGGCATGACTTGTGATAAACAGGAACGGCGGTGCTAAATCCACCCCTTCTCCAAGCCCCGGTTTAAACAGGTCACATGTTGTGACAAGAAAAGCGAGGATGATAGCTAAACATACTATAACAGGCCGTTTCATATATATACCTCCAATGCGCCTATATCTCTATATTTCGACGATTTTCATTATAAAGTGGAATATTTTATAGGTAAAGTACACGTTGATTTTTTCTAAAGTAAATATACTACCAAAATTGTAGAAAAACAATATATTTATCACAAATTTGAACCGCAGATGACCGCGGAAAAAGAGCGGATTTCCACGGATGTTTTAGGGTGAAAACAATGAAAGGGAGCGCTGAGGAAGACGAGGGAAGACGAGGGAAGACGAGGGAAGACGAGGGCGCCGAAGTATTGGGTGAGCCGCTAGGGGCAGGATTTTTAAAGCAATGAGGAGGTATTTTTAAACTGTAAACGTTTACAATTGATTCGGATTGTTTTTGAAGAAATTCTTCTTACAGAGGCTTACCCGACTTTTTTTCTAGAAGTGGCTAATCTTTATTTCGGCAAAATCTGAGTGAAACGAAGTAGAGCCGGGATTCCTGCGGAGCACCTAAAATAGTCTATAAAACAGACAATACATAAAATCTATATATAAAGAAATATTTGACATATCAATAAAATCGTGGTATATTCCTAACAGCATTTACTAAAATATCATAATAAATTCTCCATTTAAATCAATAAATCAAAAGGTGAATATTTTCATTCTGGATTTTGATGGTAAATAGTATACGTAATAAAGGAAGAGATCTATGAAAAAATTACTGTTTTTATCTGTTTTTATCTTAACAGTATATTTTAGTTATACGCAGGAAACGTTTCCGGTTATTAAAGTTACCGAAAACGATTATGATGACAGTTCTCCTGGAATTTCATTCGATGGCAAAATAGTATGGTACGGAAAAGGCGGCCTGAACGGCACAACGGAAATTTATTTATATGAGGACGGTGAGATTAGACCCTTAACCAATAACGCATATAATGACTCTCAATCCAGTATTTCGCTAAACGGAGAGATCGTATGGATAGGTGAAAGCGGACCAAACGGGTATGGTGAAGTTTATCGTTACATAAATGATCAAACTTCTAATATAAGTAACAATTTATATAGAAACTTAGGCTGCAAGGTATCGTCGGATGGCAAGATAGTATGGTTTGCCAATGCTGGAACGAACCAAACTTTTGAGATTCTTCTCTATGACATGGGACAAGTGATAAATATAAGTAATAATAATTTCCAGGATTACAATCCTAAAATATCACCGGGAGGGAAAATAGTCTGGCGTGGTTTTGGTGGCTGGAATCATCCGGCCAGTGGCCTTCCACTCGAGGAAATCTACCTTTATTCAGACGGACAATTCCAACGTATAACCGCTAATTATTCAGATGATTTCAATCCTCAGGTTTCCGATAATGGAGAAATCGTCTGGTGCGGACTGCCTTCCCAATTCGCTTACCCTGGCGTTGAGCCTGCCGACATTTTTTTATATTCCCAAGGGAATACAATAAAAATCAGCAATAATAAGAGTTCAAACTATTCACCGGTTTTTTCTCCCAATGGCAAATATATTGTCTGGTACGGTAATGGTATTGATACCGGAACCAAGGAAATATATTTATATTCAGATGGTCAAACGCAAAAAATAACTGATGATTATATAAATGATTATGATCCCAGCTGTACTTCAAACGGTGTTATTGTCTGGCGAACCATTAGTGGAAATTTGGTAAAAGTAAAGTGTTATTACAAAGGAAATACATATATAATATCCGAAGGAATGCAGAGTACGAGTCTTATATCCCTTCTTGATAACGGGAAAATGGCATGGAGTGGCCGTAGTGGGACGGACACTGATACAGAAATTTATGTTGCCTACCTTGATTGGAGAGCACCGGATATTACGGAAACTCTCATAGATGCCAACAGTACAATTATACCCGAAGATTCATGGATTAATACAGATAGGGTAACCTTAACTGTTACTGCGGCAGATTCTCCGGAAGGCATTCCTTTCGGTGTTGATGAGACCAGTTGGGAACACAGGGAAGGGGATGATCCGTGGGCAGCCGGAAATGTTGAATATATTTTTTCCGATGAAGGCATCCATACCGTATCTTACCGCGTCAAGGATCTGGCAGATAACATTAGTGAAAAAAGTATAGCCGTTAAAATCGACCGGACGCCCCCTTCCATCCAGGCTTTCGGAACCGGTCCCGACAACTGGTCCGCCAACCTTGGATACAAGGCGACGGTGACGGGAAATGATGGAAACGGTTCCGGTATCCGGAGTTGGTGGTACAGCAAGCTGGCAAGTACTGGTCCCTGGCTGGAATTAACGGGTGCATTGGAAGTGAACGGATTCGGAGTGGGCGTCAATGAGGTTTGGTTCAGGGCAATAGATGGCGTGGGATTGGAATCGGTTGTGAAAACTCAGGTTAACATTGATATCACTTCGCCCTCAATTACCCTAACCAACGATTGGGTTGCTTCCCCTTACATGCCTCAAATAACCGATTCCGGCGGCTCCGGGCTTGATCCGGATTTTCTTCAATACAGTTTTGACGGCATTAATTATTACCCGGGTTCTGCCGTATTTTCATCCTCGGGAACACAGCTTGTGTATTTAAGGACGCGGGACCTGGCCGGGAATGAAACAACGAAAAGCGGCAATATACGCTGTGATATGACCGGACCTGTCATCACGTACACGCAGTCAACAAATGATCAATCGGGCGATGTCACCTTTACGGCAAACGCCACGGATGCCCATGTAGTAACAGTGGATGAGGCTTCCTGGCAGAAGAGATTGGGGGACGGGGACTGGGAACCCGGAAATAGCTTTACGGTTGCCGGCAATCAGAGTGTGACCTTCGGATTCAAATGTGCGGACATATTGGGTAATGAAACAATTTTAGAGGAAACGATAATCATCGATTCGGAAACACCGGTAGTGACTGTAACACCTTCGATTTCAAGCTGGACAAACGCAAGCAGCGTTTCTGTCACTGCTTCGGCAATAGATAATATAGGGATCAGGGCTAACAGCTGGGAATATATACTGAATGATATGGAGGGGACATGGATTACCGCGGCCGATCCCTCTATACCCATAAATATTTCCATGGAAGGGGAAACCACTGTCTATTTCAGGGTGAGCGATACAAGCGGTAATATCGGCATTGGAAGTGCAATGGTACGTATAGACCGCTCTTCACCGTCTTTCACATCATTTGTATGGGAAGATGCGGGTGGACAAGCCCTGGTGCAGGACGGGAACGGGAATGCGTGGACCAATTCTTCATCCGTTATTCTTGTTGCCGAAGTCACAGATGACGTGGCAGGCAAAACAGTATCGGGTGTGGACACAGTCCTATGGTCGCTTGACCTAAATACTCCCATTGAGGAATGGAATACGGGAGAGATCTCCGTTTCGGCCGAAGGAATTAATACTGTCTGGGTCAAGGTTACGGACATAGCTTCCAATGATACTACCGTGAACAGGCTGATGCGCATTGACCGGACGGCACCGGAGGTTGTCAGTTGTACGCTTGATGATAGTTATGTAAAAAATTCGATTGTATTAGCTGCCGGTCAACCCCAGATGGTGGATGATTTGAGCAGTGTCGATGCAGACAGTTTTGAATACAGCTTTGATGACACGGATATCTGGTCATCCCTGACACAATCAATCAGTGTAGCCTATCTATCAGAAGGAGCCCATACTTTTTCTGTCCGTTGCCGGGATTTAGCCGGGAACACAGGTGTTATACCGGAAGGTGTGTCTTTTATCATTGACAGAACCGATCCGGTAATTACAAATATTGTGATCAAATCCGATTCAGGTAAAATAATAGAAGAAAATGATTACGCACCGTCTTCCACCGTCATTGTGGAAATGGAAGCATCGGATACTTACGGCAGCGGATTGTCCGGTAATATTACCGATTATAACTGGGGTTTCTTCTCATCACCCCAGTCCAGTCCCATTTTGATCAATTTCGTACCGGAAGGTTCTGATTTCTATGTAAGCGGGCTCGCGAACGGGGCCAATTATTTCTATGTCAGCGCGAAGGATGATGCCGGAAATGATGGCAATGTAAACCAAAGGATCATTCGTGTGGATTCATCCGTTCCCCCAATGCCCGTCATTACAAGCCCGACCCATCCCTATGCGCAGAACCTGACGGATGCGGTCAGCGTTAATGACGCCGTATTCAATCTTGTCAGTACCGGTTCGGGTGCAGCCGGCATTGACCATTATGAATATACCCTTTCAAGTGGTTTTGCTGAGCCGGGGCTCACAGTTATTCCTCTATCGGCGGCAACCGGCAACCGTATTGAACTTACCCTTGATGATAACCTGTCGGGGGAATACTATTTCCTGAGAGTGCAAACAGTAAGCGGTAACGGGAAATCAAGCGTCCAGGCAACGTATAAATTCCGTATTGATTCCACGCCTCCCAAAAACCTGACCGTTACATCCACAACGCACGGGAATCCCGACCTGTATTACCAGTCCAAAACAGCAGTGGTCCAGTGGAACAGGCCGGCCGACTTCACCGGAGTGGAATGGTATTTTTACGAGTTAAGCCAGGCTCCGCTGTTCCCCGATCCGATGCCGGAAGAATATCAATATGAAGGCGATATGACCGGTTGGATGCAGACCAAGGACCTGAGCGCTTCGGTAAATCTGCAGACGGTAACAGGATCGAATTCCGGGACGGTATGGGTCAGCGTGTGCGCGCAGGACTATGCCGGTAACAGACAATTCAATCATCGTAAACTGAAGTTTGATTCGGAAAAACCTGTGATGGACAGCCTGGTCACTGTTTTACCCGATATTAACAATGGATCTGTTTTTGTTCAATGGTCTGAACTTCAGGACAATATTATTGAAGCAGACTATCTCCATACGGAAATCAGGCTTGCTGTTATAAACGGGGAAGAACCCGAATACCTAACCAACACGATTTATAAAAATGCCATTGACACAAACCATACGTTTGAAGGTTTATCCACCGAACCGGCTTTGACATATGGAGTCATGATAAAGGCGGTGGATGGTGCCGGTAACACAGCCCAGGTGTTCCAGGGATTCACTTTTGCTTCTGGTGCCGTAGTCCTTGAAATTTCGGAGGAATTCACGCAGACAATGGCGGGATACACGGTAAGGGGTGTGTACAATACGAACCCGGATTCGAGGGAAGCGTATCTGATCATGCCTGCGAGCTTTTCCTTTAAGGTGAATAATGAACCCGTAACAGAAGTACAGCTGACCACGATCTCCTTCGATGAAAAGACGTTTAGCGGCGGTTCGAATAGCGCAATCAGTTGTTTGGTTGAGTTGAACGGTTACATGTTCGCAGGGGTGGGGATATCCATAAATGAAACGGACGGCCTTGTTTTTACGGAATTGAGCCGTACAATTACAACCTCTGCCGGGATTAATAAAACGCTTACCTTTGCTAATGTAAGCGTATCAGCGCCTCCATTAATTCTTTTCAGCGATACAGAAACGGCCGAAGCGGAAAGTTTTGGTTATCAGAGTCTTTCAGAAGGTGAATCTGGCACAGATCCGACTTCAGGTTTCTTGTTTTCAGGTATTTCGGTCACAGGTTTATCCCAGCGGTATTTCAGGCTCAATTACTCTCTGTTGGATTTGTCGTCTGAAGACCGGATGGTAACTGCGTACACACTTGATTCGAATAACACCAGGTCATACATGCTTCCGGTGACAAATACAAGCATTGGCCCTGCGGGAGATGTAATTGAAGGAACGGTTGCCGGCATATTTTACCTGGAAACAGGCGGTAACCTGTTTAAGGTGACCAATGCTTTGGTACGTGAGAACCGTCTTGTGATCCTGGAAGCGGAGGTCTTGTTTGCGGATGGTTTTACGACCGATGTTGTAAAACTCTATAACTTTTCCATTGACCTGGAAGGTAATTTAACGGAAGGGCCCGATTTTTCCTATGATCCGTTTGAATTCATGGTAAATGGTATTACGTATACGGTAAACGCCCTGCATTTCCAGGGTAACCTGCTTACCGTTACGGACGGAAGTCTGACCATGGGAACAAACAATACAGTGTCAATATCTGCCCTGACTTTGAAGCAAGATGGTATTGACTACAACCAGCCTACGGATACAGGTGCTTACTCGGGTTCATTTTTCGATTTCGAGGTAACGGCTATAACGAGCAAACTTGTACCTGAAGGGCTACTGCTGCCGGTAAGTACATTGAGACTGACACCTGCGTATGATAATGCCACCAATACCCTTTATGATTTGACGGTTTCGCTATCGGGCACAAGTATAACGCAGGAAGGCAAGGGAAGTACATCATTATCGCTCGATTGCTCGTATGGAACGGGTGTTGTGATCAAGGAATTGTCTTTAAAAGCCGATGGCCTTTATGCCACAGAACTGGAAGTACCTTTACCGACCATTATAACCTCTGGAACAAATGTATTGTCTTTCAAAGGCCTCAGACTTGATGCGCAGGGGCCTGCCGGTGAATCGGAAACGATTGATGAAGTTTCCTTTGACCTGAACGATTACCACCTTACAGGCTATGATGTGAGTTTTAATGGTACCAAGGTGAGTTTCGGAAGGGTGGAAGCACCTCTTACAGAGGAATATTCGCCCGATATACTAGTTTTCGAGTCGTTTTCCGTAAACAAACAGGGTGTTGTTGATAACGGCATTTGCACCTATAGCATCGGCCTGGAAGCATATGGTTGGATATTTGATTTAACTGAACTACAACTTACGGCGGAAGGCATCACGGGTCAGGGAAACGTCCAATTAGGTTACGCGTTCGGGCACAGGGAAATCACTTTCGGTCAATTTAAAATCAATCCTGATGGGGAGTTTTCAACCGGAACGGCGGATACTGAAGTGTATATCAGGCTTTGCGGCTGGCTTTGCAGGGCAACGGACATTTCCTTTGAACCCGCCGTTGAAGGGGTTTCCAATATCAAGCTGGGATTTGCCAATGTGATTCTTCATTCGATAATGGGGTTTGAGGAATTATCCGTTCCGGACGTAGTGATCACTCCGGAAGGGACCATTCTTTCAAGCGAACAGGGAAATGAAATCAAAACGTTTTTATCCACGAACGGTTTTACCGTTGATACGGATAAGTATACATTTTCAGATGATTGCCTTATGATCGGAGGTAAAATAAATTTACCTCCGGCTTTGGGGACCAATAAATTTGCAACTTATGAGAACTGTGAGATCAGGCTAGAGCCGGATGGAGCCGTTATTTCCCTTGAAAAAATACCCCCGTCAACCGTAACTTATAATATAGCAGGCTGGGATGTCACGGGAGAAAATTATTTATTCGATCGGGAAGGTTTTTTCGTCGGCCTAAACACGATTAATTTATTTAACTCGGGAGTTTCTGTTGTACTGCCGAACATCCGGTTTTATCCGGACGGCCAGATTAAGTTGGCGGGAATGAGTTTTGAAGGGTTTAGCTTCAATCCAATAGGAGGTCCAATTGAACTAGGAGTAACCGCCATACAACTGTCGGATGACGGCTTGAATATCAAGGCATATGTTGGCCTTCCGGAAGGATTCGGGGCCGAATATATTTATTTCGATAAATTAACGGTACATCCTGACGGTACGGTAACAAGTGATGTAGTGGTCCCCGAGTTTCATTTTGAGCTGGAAGGGTTTGCCTTTCTGTTTAAAAACATCGTCTTCGACGAGACCGGGTTTAGGATAGATGAAGCATCCATTACGTTGCCCGAAAACCTGGATTCACGGGTCATTCGCATAAGCGACTTGCGTATTACGAATGAAGGTGATTTTGTACTGGGCGGATTGTATGTTGACCCCTTTGAACTTTGGGGCTATTTATTTTATATAGACAGCATAAGTTTTAAGGATGATAAAATCGGTTTTACAGGCGGTATCCGTCTGCCGACTGACTTTGTCATGGAGTCACTTGCGGGGAAAAGAATCGATATTGAGAAGTTCGAGGTAAGCCTGGACGGGCAATCCTTTGATTTTAAGGTATCGATTAACGACACATTCAGTTTCAAAATTCTTGATGCGTACACATTAAACGTAACCAATGTTTCGATTGAAAGGGAAATCCTGACCATTGAAGATGCGACCCTCGAATTGCCGCCGGAACTGAACGTGGATTCCGCTTCTGTGGGTAACATTGCGATAAATGTCTTAACCGGTGAAATAGATATAGGTGAAATTACATTATCCGGAATTTCGTTTAATTTTGAAGGATATGAATTTTATGTAGATACGTTAACATTATCCGAATCAGAAGGATTGGTATTTCAGGGGAATGTTAAGCTGCCGGATGATTTCCCTTCAGGTATTGGAGGGAAGACAATTACTGTTAACAAATTCCAGATAAACACAGATATGACAATCGGCGATGTTGATGCGAGCTTCCCAATGGAAGGTATGGAATTGTTTGACGGTAATTTAATCATATCAGAAGCAACCTTAACATTCATCAGGGAAAACAATAATCTCGTTTTTGGGTGCAGCAATGGCCATTTATCTTTTGGTCCGCATTTTTCCAGCGAGCTTGGAATATCCAATGCCGGCTTGGAGATACATGAATTTAAAATGGGAATTGTGAACGGAATTCCTTCGGTTCTTGTTTTTAACGCCGAGTCCGACCCATTGAGTTTCCACCTGTTTAATATATCGGAAGTAACGAATGCAAGAATCGGACTTCATTATGAAAATGGTATTACTTTCAGTATAACCGGAGGAAACGATCAACCGGCAAGGATTAAACTTGGGAGCAATTTTTCTGATGATTTCGAACCCGTAACGCTTGTCATCAATGAATTCCACATAGACTCCTCGGGCCATATCCTTCAGCCGTTCATTGTCGGTGCGGATTTGACCGGAGAGAGGAAAATTTTGGGTGATATACGCCTTGTCGACGGCAGCATCGCTGCGAACCTGAGCGAGGACGGGAAAACCGTGGAGTTCCGAATTAAGGATACTTCGGTTAAATTCGGCCCCAGTTTTCCTGAAGGACTTGCTGAAAAATCCATAGACATAGAAGAAGTGGCTTTTAATTCGAAAGGGGAGGTTCTTAATTTTAATTTGGAATTTGACGTATCCGATCTTTCCTGTTTTCCTCTTGAAAGGGGTACTATCCGTATATCAAAATACGGGGAAAAGGATGTGCTTTTATCACTTTTAAACGGCAGGGTCAGACTTCCCGGAAACCTGCCGTCAGGTTTGGCTGACCTGCCCATTGATATCAATGAATTCAGCATATTGTCCAGCGGTCAGATCCTTAATGTTTCGGTTACTACGCAGTCGTTTACGGTAACTCTTTTCAATAATGTAACGTATACGAACAACACTTTTACAATAACAAGTAAACCGCAGAACGAACTTATATTCGCTTTACAGGGTGACATATTAGCCTCAACCCTTCCCGATCCGTTTTCGGAATTCGGGAAAATTACATTAAATGTAGAATATTCAACCGTCAATGGTTTGACCGAATTCAGCGCCACAGCTCAAGGATATAAAGAGTACGAACTGTTCGCAGGAATTAAGGCCAGCTTCTCTTCGTTCGGCTTTGATCTTGACGGCATATTCTTATCCGGCACATTAACATTCCCTCAAGACTTCGGCCTGGATGGATTGAACGGATTGAGTGTAACCATGACTGAATTGCGGATAGGCTGGAATGGGCAGGTTAAGAATATAATCGCCGGCGTGGATGACCTCATTACCTTTGCCTGGGCCGGTTTTACTATTGATGTAACAGGATTGAATTTCCACGTTAACGGTATTACCATGGACCTCTGTCAGATCACCCTTCCTGAAATCGTGTCGACAAGCAAGATCACAATCAAGGAAGCCGGTATTGATTCAAACGGGCATTTTTTTGGCGAGTTTGCCGTGCCCCTTCTTCAGTTCGATTTTACCGGATTTCTCATAAGCCTGCATGATCCGTCTTTGGATTTTGCCAATAAGAAATTATCGTTTAGCAAGACGCAATTCCTCCTGCCCCAGTTCATGGGCGGGTTTACCATAGACTTGGGAGGTGTTTCCGTGAGTCCTGATGGTGTGGAAATTACGGGTGGACAGATACGAATCCCAGACTTTACTATCGCCGGTGGTCTCTGGTTTATGGATATGATGATAGAATTTTCATCAGAAGACGGAGAATATCGTGTGGACGGTACGGGGTCCGTAATGGTCCCCGGTGCCGGGACGCTCAATGCTTCGATAAGCTTTGTTCCAGTCTCAAGAAGGTATCCATGGGGCATAGAGAGCGCCTTATTCAAATATAAAATTTGGGGATTGGGCATTCCTTTGGGCGCTACAGGTATGTATTTGAATGAGATTCGGGGAGGTTTTGCCTTTGGACCTCCGAGGGAAATCCCTTCCAAAGTCCGCGGTATGTTTGATGAAGGCATGCGAATTCAGCTTGGTGTTTCCATCGTAGACCAGACAGGTGGAGACGTTGTAAAAGCCGGTGTGGATCTGTGGATTGATATCACCGACTGGGAATGGGCGTTCCAGGGAAATATTTCAATCCTTCATGGTCTTGCCAAAGGAGAATTAATAGCGGCTTTGACAAAGAAGGGATTCTACGGATATGTCGGCGTTGAACTCGTGTTTGTACGCGGTTCGATTGAACTTTATGTTTTCCAGCTTGACGGTGTGACCAATGTCAATGGTTCGGGCAGGATTCAGTTCGGCTTACGTACCGGAAGCATTTGGCATTGGAGCGGCTGGATTTTGTGGTGGCACGTTACCATTGATATTCCGCCGTTTGACCTCTGGTTGCCCGGAATGGGCGCCGATTTCGGAACATTCACCAACGGTCAGGAGGGTTTCCGAGGTTTTATAGATGTTCCGATATTCGGACAAATTGGAATTTTCGTTCCCTCATCTGGCGGTTTTGTATTGGGTGATGTAAGCCGTTATACACTATACAACCCGTTTGCGGCGCAGGAATCTTCCAAAGGTTTGTCTGCCGTTACCATGGATCTGGGTCTGCCTGTTAAACAAAACAGGGTTTTTAACATGGACAAAATGGAAAAGGGCGGAACCATTGATAAATACAATTTCCGGGTTTCGGGAACCATGGCGCCGACGGGACTCGAGATCAATACCAATCGCGGTCTTTATTTGGAAACGTCAACTCTTCTTGGAGACACGGATCCATCAGCGGAAGTTCCAGTGGAGCGGATTATCTTTGTGGTGAGTTATCCTGAGGGAGATCCCGTTGTTACACCCATCTCTCCGAGCGGGAGGCGATATTCACTGTCCGACACGGATGTCCTTTATGAACGGAAAGAAACGGGCCTGATGATTGCCATATTGAATCCTGAAGCCGGTGAATGGACCTGTGAAGTCTCCAATGTCATCAACAGTGATGCATATAGAATTGACGTTTTCGGCAAGGCCATGACCCCGTCAATCAGCCTCAATACTCCATCACTTGATAGGGAGACGGTAGGTGATACTTATACGGTACGGGGAACTGCGGATCTCCATAATGGCGCAACACCGCAGGTGAAAATTTATCTGGGAACGACCATGGGCACCTATGTCGGTAAACTTGCAGCTGAAACATCCTGTACGGCTTCCGGAGATTTCTCGGCAGACATTAACACACAAGACCTCTTAAACGGCGAATATTTCGTGTATGCCGGTGTCCAGCGTGATCCGGATTCGCCTGAAATGCGCTGTTTTGCGCAGGGCAGCCTGATTGTGAACAATACAACACCGCTTGCTGCGGTGACCGAGTTTACCGCACAGGACAACAATACCGGTGGAATCGATCTGGCTTTTAAGGATTCAAACGGTGATTCATGTGCAGGATTCAACCTGTATGTGGATAATATGACGTCGGGGGAATCCAGGCAATACTGGATAGGTTATGTTACGGAAATGACTTTACCGGGTTTTTCCGATAGTGAAACAATCCGGTTAACCGTAGCACCGGTGGATAACACGAACCGTGAAGGTGTAAAATCATCCCCTGTGACGGTTGTCATGGGTGACGCGAAGGACACAATTAATGTGCCTCAGTTTATCCAGGATACGCTT
>JAFGKU010000047.1 GCA_016928415.1 Spirochaetales bacterium | reverse complement strand
GCATGCTGGGCGAACATGGCGTCTATCTGGGCCTGGGTGTAATAGGACCCGCTGGGAGAGCTTCCCGTGTTGATGGTCGCATTGAGGCCGCTTACCGTGATTGTCGCTCCGGGGAACGTGAGGCGGCGGACGAGGTTATAGCCGGCCGCTGAAGAGGTGGGCGCCACCTCCACCTTGCAGGCGCATTTGTAATAGTATTTACAGAGCTTGCAGAACGGGAAATTGCAGCAGGGCCAGCAATGGCAGCAGCGGCAGCAGCAGATGATCTGGCAGCAGATTTCCCGGATGCAGCAGTCAATGTCCTCGTCGCAGCAGGGATTCTTCTTGAAAACCTTGCCGGTGAAAATATCGCGGTAGCTGAAGTGTTTTACCGGCCGGCCTTTTTTTACCAGGTTCAGCTCCTCGTCCTTCATCTTGTATTTTTCCTTGAAATACTTGAGCATCGTCTCGCCGTGTTCGCTTTCCCACAGGATGCTCTGCATTATTTCACTTAAGCGTTTGTCGCTTACCTTGGACAGGGCGGCAAGGAACTTCTTCCCGCGGACACTCCCATCCTCGAAGAACGCGTTAAAGAGCTCGATCACCTCTGCCGGCATCTCTTTGACGGAAGCCGCGGACAGTTTTTTCACTGCTTTGACGGTTTTTACAGTTTTTATGGCAGCCGGTTTTTTTATGATTGTTTTTTTGATGGCGGCTTTCTTTTTAACCGGTTTTTTGACGGAACTTTTTTTAATTACTGGTTTTTTTATCAAAGTTTTTTTCGGCGCTGTTTTTTTCTTCAAAGTCTTTTTTGCCGGTTTTTTCGCCTTGGCTTTTTTTACCGGCGGCTTTTTCTTTGCAGGAATCTTTTTTGCGGCTGATTTCTTCGGTGCGGGTTTCTTTTTCACAACTGCTTTTTTTACTGGCTTTTTTTTGCTCGGCATGTAAAATCTCCTTTTTGAATATTTGAAATTGCTTTCAAGGCAACCTCGGACAACCTTTTATGGATCTTCGAGTACCTTGAAAGCATTCTACAGAGAATTGATTGCCAAAGCAAGAACTATTTTTTTTTGTTCACTGAATTTTAAAACTTTTTCTATGCATGCGGGACATGCCGAGTTTATTCACCAGTCGCCTGTGCTTCGGGGTGGGATACCCCTTGTGAATTTCAAATCCATAGGCCGGTTCAAACAGGGAATAGAGACTCATCCACCTGTCACGCGCGTTTTTGGCCAGGATGGAGGCCGCCATTATCTGGGGGATAAACGTGTCTCCCTTTACAATGGGCCGGCATTGAATACCAATGTCGGGTGAAAACGTGCCGTCTACAAGGGCCAGTTCAGGCATTTCAGGCAATTGTTCAAAGGCCCGTTTCATGGCAAGGAGGCTCGCGTTGAGGATGTTTATCCTGTCTATTTCTTCGGGCCAGGCCCATCCGACGGCCCAGGCCATGGAATTTTTTTTAATGTGTACGCTTATTTCTTCCCTCTGTGAAGGTCTAAGTCTTTTGGAATCATTGAGAATCCAGACAGGGTATTTTTGTGGTAATATCACGCAGGCAGCCGTGACGGGTCCAGCCAGCGGTCCCCTTCCCGCTTCATCAATGCCGCATACCAGTTTCATCGGCCCGTTCCTCTCCTTGATACTTGTCCCTGATAAAATCGTATACTTCCGCAATTTCAATTGCGCCGGCTACTATTCTCTGCGGAATGGCCAGGAGGTCATTGGAGTTGAATTCGAAAAACAGTGTGTCGCGCACATACCTGTTTTTAAATTTTTTGTCTATGTACTGGATAAAGGTAACATCGCTTTTATCAATGCGTTTCTCTTTTTTAAACAGGTATTTCACGATGATTGTCTGCCCGTCCAGGGTAATCTGTTTTTTTACCGAGAGGCTCAACCGGACGAGCAGGAATATCAGGAAAATATTAATTAAGATAAACATGACGGCAGCATAGGAAATGGGAAAAAAGAGTACAAATAATACCAGAACGATGCTGTTGACTATAAACAGCAATGCCAGGACAATTTGTACGGCCATTTCCGATTTAAGATTGATGTTTAAAACGATCGGGAAATTCAATGTCACTCCTTTTCTTGATTATTCAACCTAAATCGTTTTACGGTTGGTGTCAAGCCGGCATCTTGATACTATAACGGCGAACGATTATGATTGGTTATTATGAAAGACGAAAAAAAAATTTCCCCTGATTCGGAAGAAGATCCTTACCTCTGGCTGGAGGATATTTACGGAGACAAGGCGCTTGCATGGGTCCGGGAACGGAACGCGGAGTGCGAGAAATTCCTGGGTAACGGAGAGCCGTTTAATCGGCTGGAAGCGGATATCCTGAGAACGCTGGATTCGGATGAGAAGATCCCCTTCATCACAAGGCGCGGGCCGTATTATTATAATTTCTGGATGGACGCCAAAAATCCGCGCGGGCTCTGGCGCAGAACCACCCTGGAAGAATACCGGAAGGATTCTCCGGCCTGGGAGACGGTGCTCGATATCGACGAGTTGGGCAGGGAAGAGGGTGAAAGCTGGGTCTTTCATGGTGCTAATTACCTGGAACCTGCGTATGACCTCTGCCTGGTGGCATTGTCCCGCGGGGGTTCGGACGCCAGTGTTGTCCGGGAATTTGACCTGATCAATAAAAAATTCATTACCGGCGGTTTCCGGCTTGCCGAAGCCAGGAGCGCGTACTCCTGGATCGATGCGGACACGCTGTTCGTGGGAACGGATTTCGGTCCCGGTACGCTGACCGATTCAGGTCTCCCGCGGATTGTCAAAATCTGGAAACGGGGTGAACCGCTTTCACAAGCTGAAACAATATATGAGGGAAAATATACGGATGTGAGCTGCTGGGCCTACCACGATCCGGACAGGGATTTTCCGCGCAGCTTTATTGTCCGCTCCCCGTCATTCTTTTCAAATGAATGTTATTATCTGGATAAAAACGGTGCACAGCAAAAAATAGAGGCGCCGGATGACGCGGAAAAGACGATCCACAGGGAATGGCTGTTCATCAGGACCCGTACGCCCTGGACGACCGGCGGCCGGACCTATCCCGGCGGTTCCTTGCTTGCGGCCCGTTTCGATGATTATATGGCCGGCAACCGCGAAGTAAGCCTTCTTTTTAAACCGACCGCCACAACTTTTCTCTGGGGTTTTACAATCACCCGGAACCGGCTGATCCTGGTGACGCTGAATGATGTCAAGAGCCGATTAACGCTTTTCATTCCCGATGGCGGCAAATGGCGGCGGCAGGCGGTCGGGGACCTTAACGCGAGCGGCAGTGTCGTCGCGTGGGCCGTTGATCCGTATGAATCGGATGAAATTTTCATGACGAGTACGGATTTCCTGACAAGCACAAGCCTCTGGTATGGAACGGCCGGGGATAAACTCGAGCAGCTCAAGAAAGCGCCTTCTTTTTTTGATGCCTCGGGCATGGAGGCAACCCAGCACTTTGCTGTGTCAAAGGACGGCACCCGGATTCCCTATTTCCATGTATCGTCTAAGGGCATGGAGCCTGACGGCCCCCATCCTGTGCTTCTTGCCGGATACGGCGGTTTCGAGAATTCGATCTTGCCTTATTACCTTGGGATTTCCGGCCGGGTATGGCTCTCCCAGGGGGGAGTGTATGTCCTGGCCAATATCCGGGGCGGCGGTGAATACGGTCCCGCCTGGCACAGGGCCGCGCTCAAAGAGAACCGGATGCGTGCTTACGAGGATTTTGACGCGGTAGCGCGGGATCTTGTGTCCCGCAAGGTAACGGCTGCAAAGCGAATAGGCGTTGTGGGCGGCAGTAACGGCGGCCTTCTCGTGGGGAATATGTTCACCCTTTACCCGGAGGATATCGGTGCCGTCGTATGCCAGATGCCCTTGCTGGACATGAAGCGGTATTCCCATTTGCTGATCGGCGCGGCCTGGATGGAGGAATACGGTGATCCGGATAAACCCGAAGAGTGGGCCTTCATCAAGGCTTTTTCGCCTTATCATAACGTGAAACCCGGGGCCAAGTATCCGCCGATCCTGCTTATGACAACGACGAAAGACGACAGGGTCCATCCGGCACACGCAAGGAAAATGATGGCCCGCCTCATGGAACAGGGCCATGAGGCCCTCTACTTTGAAAACATCGAGGGCGGGCACGGCACGGGCGCGGACAACCGGCAAACCGCCCGTTTTATGGCATTTGAATACGCCTTTCTGAAGCGGATTCTTTTCGGTGATGGCTGAATTGCATCATTATTATAAAAAAGGATACGTTCCCGGTCATATAAAAAATCATTACCTGGAGTTTTTAATATACAACCCGTGAATCTTGACTTTGATTGCATTATAATGATACCATATTTAATTAGAATTCTAAAATTACTGGGAGCGGGCTAGTGTATTTAAAAAATATCGACCTTTTCGGTTTTAAATCATTTGCGGACAGGACCAAAATCGATTTCCAGATGGGTGTTGCCGCCCTTGTCGGGCCGAACGGCTGCGGGAAAAGCAACATCGTGGATTCCATTAAGTGGGTTTTGGGAGAGCAGTCTTCAAAGACATTAAGGGCTTCCCGGATGGAGGACGTCATTTTCAACGGGACGGAATCCCGTAAACCCCTCAATGTGGCGGAAGTGACGCTTACCTTTGTGAATGATTCCAATATGCTGCCCATAGACATATCCGAAATCTCAATAAAACGACGCTTGTACCGGTCCGGGGAGAGTGAATATTACATAAACAGCAAGCCGGCGCTTCTCCGCGAAATCAGGGAACTGTTTTACGATACAGGGATAGGCAAATCGGCCTATTCCATCATGGAGCAGGGCAGGATAGACCAGATCCTCTCCACCAAGGCGGAGGAACGGCGGTATGTTTTCGAGGAAGCGGCCGGAATCACGAAATACAAGATGCGCGGACAGGAAGCGGAAAGAAAACTTCAAAAGACGGAAGAAAACCTGAAACAGGTGGAGGGCATCCTCGGCGAAATCAAGCGGAGTTATAACACGCTGAAAATCCAGGCGGAGAAAACAGAGAAGTACAGGGCAATCAAGGAGCAGCTCTTTAATGTGGAAGTGGATATCCAGCTGTTGAAGATCAAGAATTTCATGGAGGAAAGGAATACCCGGCAGAACGGGCTCAACGACAAAACGGGGGAGCGTAAAACCCTTCAGGAAAACATAGATAAAATCAATGAATCCATGGAATCGAACATTGAGCTGGTCAATACGCTGGAGTCGGATTTGATTGAAAAGCAGAAAAGCCTGTACGGCATCGATCTGAAAAAAAACAACACCGAATCACAGATGCGCATACTCAGGGAAAGGATCGG
The DNA here is from genome assembly GCA_016928415.1 of Spirochaetales bacterium. Lineage (GTDB taxonomy): Bacteria > Spirochaetota > Spirochaetia > SZUA-6 > JAFGRV01 > JAFGKU01. Next base: position 14,832 of record JAFGKU010000047.1, on the reverse strand, counting down.
GGAGCTTGAAAGGAAGATAGAATACGACAGGTCAAGGGAGCGGACGTTTCTTGAAAAGATCAGGCTTCTCAGGGAAGAATCTGAAAAAAAGAACACTTCATTGGAGGCATTGCTCACGCAATTCAATGAAGTGGAAAACAATATCCGGAATTTTAAAAACGATATCGGCCATTTCAATGAGCGGATAAAGACGAATGATGCCGAGATTGCCCAGAATGAAGCGGACATCGTCCGGATCGAGGAGCAGATTGAGGAATTAAGGGTCGATTTAAGAAAAATAACGGATGATATCGTAACGTTATTGGACCAGAAGCTGAAGGAAACGGGCTATTCCTTCAATGAACGGAAAAAAATCGAGCAGGCCATCGATGAAATCATTAATTCGCTCAAAGTGCAGGTTTCAGGCAAAGCCAATCTTTTTCAGGACCTGGAACGGCTGGAACAACTCAAACACCAGGACCTTGCCAAGGTCATGAATTCGGCGCATTCACTCGTCAAGGACATCCAGGACAAGCTGGATAAATTGTTCAGCCATTTCGGGAATTATAAAAAATCCGTTCCCCTTTTTATTGATGAATTTCTCGCGCCGAAGGGAATCATTACGCAGAAAAGGGACATTGACCAGAAGATCAATGAATACCAGACCGGTATCAATGCCAAGAGGAAGCGGAACGAGGAGCTTAAAACCGAAAACAAAACCCTGTCCGTTAAAATAGATGAGTACAGGAAAACCCTGGAAAACCTGATCGTCAACAAGGCGAGGATGCAGACACAGGAACAGGCCATGCGCGACGACCTTTCCCGGATTGAAAAGGAAATCGGTGAGCAGAAGGCGGGCCTGGAAATCAATGAAAGGGAAATACAGGAAACAAACAAAAGCCTCGAAGCCATAAACAACAAGATAAAAGAGCAGGAAAATCATTTGAAACAGCTCGGTGATGAGGAAGTGTCCATTAAAAAAAACCTGGCCGACCTCGAAAAGGACATCACCACCAGGAACCAGAATCTTTTGTCCAAGGAAAAGGACCTGAAAGTAAAAATGAACGACCTGTTGAAAATTCAGTCCGCCATTGAAAAAATGCAGATTAATCTGGCCGAAATAAATGTCAATATAGAGAACATCTACAAGAATTTCACGGAACAGCATTCCAGGGATTTACACGAATTCGAGAACAGGATGTATGAAATCAGGACGCCGATGCAGGAACTGACGGGGAAGGTATCGGAATTGAACGGGGAAATAAGGAAATGCGGACAGGTGAATTTCATGGCGCCGGAAGAATTCCTCGAGGTGAAGGAGAGGCATGATTTTCTTCTCAACCAGGTGGAAGACCTGAAAAAGGCAAAGGAAGACCTGATGAAAGTCACCGGTGAAATCCGGACCGAATCCGCCGAACTTTTTCTGGATACCTATAATCAGATCAAAAAGAATTTCCATGCCATTTTCCGCCGGCTTTTCGGCGGGGGCAGGGCTGAACTGAAACTGGATAATCCCGATGAAATCCTCCAGAGCGGTATTGAGATCTACGCCCAGCCGCCAGGCAAGAAACTGGAGAGCATCAATCTCCTGTCCGGCGGTGAACGTTCCCTGACGGCCATTGCCCTGCTGTTTGCCACGTACATGGTAAAACCTTCGCCGTTCTGCATACTCGACGAAATAGATGCGGCGCTGGATGAGGAAAACGTGGGGCGCTTCACCAACCTGCTCGGTGAATTCGCCAACACATCTCAGTTCATCGTAATTACCCATAACAAGCGGACCATCGCGGGCACGCAGACCCTTTACGGCATAACAATGCAGGAATCCGGCGTTTCCAAAATCATAGCTGTCCGTCTGGCCAACAGGAACGGCGAGGGTTCCGGAAACGGTGAATCGGTCAAATCCGATGCCGCGGCCACGGACGATGCCGATGGTAATGGCGAAAAAACGGAACAAAATGAAGAGTCCTCCGACAAGGGAGGCAATGGTGACGGCGGAACGGAGAAGGAAGAAATGGTCACGGCGATGGATAATGCCGGCAAACCGGGTACCACGGATGAAGTTGAGGAAGGAGATTAATACAGCAGTACAATGAAATTTCTTAATTATTGATCTTTAAAGACGATAATTATAATAAGGTCCTTTTGTACTATTCGTTATTCCATGTGGGAGGTATGGAAATGATGATAAAAATGAATTTATTGTTTATTGCGGTGATCATTCTGTTTGCCGCATCCGCCTGTGTAAGCCAGCCGTCTTGTAATAAACCGAATGACAATTTTAAGAATGGAAGCGGTATCCCGCAAATCAATGAGGCCGCATTCCGGCAAATTGAAAATCCCATTGTTTTTAACTACATGCCGGCCTCGGAAAAGCCGGCTGACCAGAAACCCGTTCTCATTGAACCCGGCCTGGAATCAATACCTCTGCGGGTTTATACCTACAGGGGCCAGGCGTACACCCTGAAGAAAGATTTATCCAAAAAGCTCCTCGAACCGGTTGTTAAAATCAGTAAGAAAAAACAGAAATCACCCGTTAAAAAGAAAATAACCAGGAAAGCGGTCCCAAAGACCAAAATCAGCAAAAAAAACGGGAATAATAACGGAACTGAAGACCTGGCCGCGAAAGAGAACAACCCCAAACCCGAAACCGATATAAGGAACCCGGATAATTCGGCGGTAAGGGAGGTTTTTGCGCGGCCCGGCGATGCCATTGAAATCAATTTTGATAAAAGCGGCTGGTATTTTACCGGGTTTTTATATCCTGCCCACAGGGAGGGAGTTAATTTCCTTAACAGGGAAGTTACGAACCGGGCCACCAATTTCAGTTTCAAGGCACTGAAGACAGGTGAATATCCGCTCAAGTTCAGTTATCAGGACAATGTATCGGGTAAACGGTATGATGAGAACGTTCTGCTGAAAGTCGTTACCCAGGATGAATTTGACCTGGCCGTCAATGACCCGCAAAACATGGAACCGGCAATAAAGGAGGAAATCAGCACGGCGGACAATCTCTTCGAGTCGGGTAAATATTCGGAAGCCCTGGATAAATACCTGAAAAATTACAAGGAAAATTCGCCCGTGCTTAATGAGAAAATCGCTTCCGCCTATATGAAGAACAAGGACCCGGAAAAGGCCGTGGATTTCTGGAAGAAAAACATGAAATACAAGCCTGAATACTCCCGGAACGCGCTGCGGCATCTTATTGATATCTACCTGGGACAGAGTGATACTGAAAATCTCATGAAATACGGCCTGCTTCTCCTGCCTGAGAAAGACAAGGTGTTCATGGACGATTATCTGAAGGTCTCCAGGTACCTCTTTGAAAGCAACAGGGACGGGCCTGCCCTGGATATTTTAAACGGGTATATACAGGCCTTTCCCTACGGTGAATCCCTGGACCAGGTATATTATATGCTGGGGAAATTGTATGAAAAAGACTCTCTTTACCGTGATTTCAGCAAATCGAAAAGATTCTATACATTGGTTTGCGATGAGTTCCCGCACAGCAGTTATGCCGATGAAAGCAGGAACAGGATCAGGTATTTAAACAGGTACGTATTTTTCATCCGTTAGTACTAAATGATACGTCTTTTTAATCAGTCAGGATTGAAAAGAAAACACAGCAAATATCTCCCCTAAGTCACCGCCAGGCAATAATATTGAATGTAATCGCTATGCACCTGTTCCTAAAAGTTGTCTTTTATGCTTCTTTATGTCATTGGCAATCTTTAATATTACAGGGAATCGTCTTGAACGGGTTGACATTGACGTCTTTTTTATACTATATAGTGTAAACAGGATACTTATTTATGCTGGACGGACTTGGTAAAAAACTGACGGATATCGCAAGGTACATTACGGGCAAGGCCCATATCTCGGAAAATAATATCCAGGAAGCATTGAATGAAATAAAAATAGCTTTACTGGAGGCGGATGTCAATGTCCGTGTTGTTAGAAGGTTTATCAACAGCACCCAGCAGGAAGCCCTGGGAGAGAAGGTTTTAAGAAGCGTTTCTCCCGGACAGCAGTTTGTAAAACTGGTTTATGACAAAATGGTACAGCTTTTGGGCGATAAACGGCAGGACCTCCAGTTAAAGGGCCCCGACACCCAGTCAGTAATCCTTTTTGTCGGCCTGCAAGGTTCCGGTAAAACCACCACGGCGGCAAAACTGGCGTACTTTTTGAAAGGCAATAAACGGAATCCCTTGCTGGTCGCGGCGGATTTAAGACGGCCTGCAGCCGTGGAACAGCTGAACATACTGGGAAAACAGACCGGAATCGAGGTTTATTCGGAGAACCAGAAAAATCCCGTTTCCGTGGTATCCCATGCGTTGAAGCATGCAAAAAAGAACCAGTTTGATACGGTAATTATAGATACATCCGGCCGGCTGCAGATTGATGCGGAATTGATGAAGGAAATCAAGGATGTCAAAAAAGCGGCTGACCCGGATGAAATCCTTCTGGTCGCCGATTCAATGACCGGCCAGAACGCGGTGGATATCGCCAGGGAATTCGATGAACAACTCGGTCTTTCCGGCATCATTTTAAGTAAATTCGATTCGGACGCCAAGGGCGGCGCCGCGTTTTCGATTAAAAGCATTTCCGGTAAACCGATAAAATTCATCGGGGTCGGCGAAAAAATTCAGGATCTTGATCCTTTTTATCCTGACAGGATAGCTTCCCGCATTCTGGGCATGGGCGATGTCGTATCATTGGTTGAAAAAGCCCAGGCTACCATGGACCTGGAAGAAGCGGAAAAGCTTCAGGAAAAGATGGCTTCCCTTACCTTTGACCTTGAGGATTATCTTTCCCAGATTCAGAAGGTGACCAAAATGGGTTCGCTTCAGTCACTGATGGAAATGATACCCGGAATGAAAGGCAACCTGCCGGAGAATGCGGTGAATGACAGGGAATTGAAAAAGGAAGAAGCGATCATTCTTTCCATGACAAAAGCGGAAAGAAAAAATTACCGTATTATAGGACCGCGGAGGCGGTCCCGGATTGCCAGGGGAAGCGGCATGAGCGTCTTCAACGTAAATCAGCTGTTGAAGAAATTTGAAAAGGCGAAGCTGATGATGAAAAAAGCGACGAAGAACAGCAAATACCAGAAGCAATTAATGTCCCAGATGGGGAATATCAATACAAATATATGAAAAGGAGGATTCTTTGGCTGTCAAAATAAGACTGAAAAGATTCGGTACTAAAAAAAGACCGTATTACCGTGTTGTAGTCATGGACTCAAGGGCACCGAGAGACGGAAGAACAATCGAAGAAGTTGGGCTCTATCATCCGATTGAAAAAGAGGAAAAACAAGTCCGCTTGAATGTCGAGCGTATCCAGTATTGGGTTAGTCAAGGTGCACAGATGAGCAATACAATCAGAAGACTGTATAATAAGAATAAACAATAATATTTTTAATTGAAAGGAGCTACGTGCGTTTATGGCAGAGAAAGAACTTGTTGAGTACATAGCAAAGTCACTGGTAGACAGTCCAGACAGTGTTGAGGTGAATGTTATTGAGGGTGAAAAATCCACGATTCTAGAACTGAGGGTAGCGCAGGACGATATCGGTAAAGTAATAGGAAAGAGTGGAAGAATTGCCAGGGCAGTCAGAACTATTTTGAGTGCGGCCGCTGCTAAAACGGAAAAGCGGGTTGTTCTCGAAATACTTGATTAATGGACAAACTGGCCACCGGGATTGTCAGGAAGACGTTTGGAATAAAAGGGGAATTGACTGTAGTTACGCTTTCCGGTGAGAATGAGCATCTGCTGAAATTAAAATACGTTTTCATAGAAAAACAAGACGTATTTTTAAAGTATTCGGTTGAATGGGTCAAGGAACATGGAAAAAACCTTATCCTGAAACTGGAAGGTGTGGATACAAAAGAGAAAGGGCAGGCATTTGTGGGAAACACCCTTTGGGTAAATCGCGAAGACGCCTGTCCTATAGGTGAAAACGAGTATTATTATTCCGACCTTTACCGATGCCGTGTGTTCCTGAACGATGCCTTAATGGGTAAAATAAAGGGCATCTTTTCCGGAGGTTCAGTTGACATTCTGGAAGTTGAAAATATTAACGGGCATATCGTCATGGTTCCTATGAGCAGGCATTTTGTAAAAAAGATTGATATAGCTGACCAAAAAATTATTTTGACTGAAGAATCAAGTAACCTGTGATTTTCAACATATTAACGTTGTTCCCGGAGAGTTTTCAGGGGTATATGGATACGTCCATATTGGGCAAGGTTATTGAAAAAAAGATAATCTCGGTCAACCTGGTAAATATCAGGGATTTTGCCTACGATAAGCATAGGAAATGTGATGACAGTCCCTATGGCGGCGGCCCGGGAATGGTTTTAAAACCCGAACCCCTGTCCGGGGCCATTGAATCTTTGGGAAAGGGTCCGCGCAGAGTAATTTATCTTACCCCTGCGGGCAAATTATACAACCAGCAGTATGCGGAAGCGCTTGCAAAAGAAAAAGAGCTTGTGCTAATCTGTGGTAAATATGAAGGTATTGATCAGCGTATTATCGATCAATATGTGACGGATGAAATTTCAATCGGAGATTATGTGCTGTCTTCCGGTGAAATTGCGGCCAAGGTGATTATTGATTCCGTATCGCGCCTCGTTTCAGGTGTGATAAAGGAAGAATCGCTTTTGGAAGAAAGTTTTAACAGAGGTATTTTGGAGTATCCGCAGTACACGCGGCCGCAGGTATTCAATGGGCGCGAGGTACCGGAAATACTCATAACAGGACATCATGCCAATATCCAGGAATGGCGGTTGAAAAAAGGCATAGAAAAAACCTTGAAAAACCGGCCTGATTTACTGGATCGGGTTGATTTAGATGAAAATATAAAGGAATATTTAAATAATATTACTGGAGGACAAAGCAATGGACCTAATAAAAGCGATCGAAGCTGAGCAAATTAAGGAAAACGTCAAGCAATTTAATATTGGAGATACTGTTAAAGTCTTTTATAAAATAATTGAGGGTAAAACAGAGAGAATCCAGGTTTTTGAGGGTGTCTGTATTGCCAGGCGCGGTGAAGGAGCTAAAAAGACATTTACTATCCGCAAGATCTCTTACGGCGTTGGTGTCGAAAGGATTTTCCCCCTGAATTCACCCAAAATTGACAAAATTGAAGTAGTTCGGCTGGGAAAAGTACGGAGGGCTAAGCTGTATTACCTGAGAAACAGGGTTGGCAAGAGGGCAAAAATTGCTGAACTGATCGAAAAAAAAGCAGCCAGAACAACCGGTATCAAAATACATGAGGACCAGCCGGAGGAAACCAAACCGGAAAAATAAAATCCGGTAATTATTTTCAATGCTTCTTCATTATCCATCAAACATCTCGCAACAACGCCTTAAAAAAGCCTTGAAATTTGCCGATTTAAATTAATGGGATCTATATTACCATTATTGAGGAATTTTCAAGGTATGTCACGGATAGCTAAAATCGGTACCCACTCCCTATTAATAGCCAATAAACAGGATTGGAACATCAAGCCCGGCGATAAGGTAAGCATCCATGTTCTTAAAAACCTGGCCAGCAATAAATGGGCCGTCGCCATTAAGGGGCAGGTATTGCCGGCCCAATCCGACCTTCACCTCGTTCCCGGGCAAATTCTGACGGCCAGGGCCATTTTACAGGAAGGGAAACTGCTCCTGAAACTCGCAGAAAATGAGTCTCATCCTCTGGATGAGCTGCTTAAAAGGTTAAGCATTCCTCAGGACAAGATTCATCAGAACATCGTGAGTCAATTGCTCCGGAATGGCCAGACCGTCAATTACGAAACCGTTATGATTATGAAAAAAGCCCTTTTCATGCTCAGGCGGGAAGACATTAAGTCAATGAGATTGTTAAGCCTCCTCTTATCGAAAAATATAGATTTGTTTTCTGAAAATATTGAAATTTTAATGCAAATCCTTGAATTCGGCGGCAGGAAGAGGCGGAAGGACCATCAGAACAGGAAAAATCAATCCCAGAAGCATGAATCTTCTGCAGGGATTGAAGAAGTCAAGAAGGACATCAAAAAGCATATTAGAATTGAACCTGTGGAATCGGCTTCTCCCCTTGTTGTTTTTAATCATCTGCAGGGAAAACCGCGTAATTGGATGGTGATTCCTTTTGACATGGAATATTCGGGCGAAAAACTGGAAGGCAATATCCGGATACTGTACAATGACGTAATAAAAAGAATTGAAAGGCTGTCGTTTAATTGTATCCGGGAGAATGGTGTAAGGTGGGGATGCTCCATAAATTTAAACCCGGCACGTAAAAATATTCAAATTTTCACGGATTCGGAAGAGGAACGGCTGGCAGCCCAAAAAAAAATATCAAATTTAAAGATAAAATTAGAAAATAAAGGATTTATTATTGACGATATTATATATGAGGATACTGTTTTTGACGGATTTGTGCCCGATTGGGAAGAATTTGTCTATAAACAGATAGATGTTAACCTTTAATTTATTGAATTTTGGCAGGAGAAATGGATAAGGCAGTCGCTTTAAAATACATAAATGAATTGCCGGCACCTTTTGTCGTAGCAAAAGGAAGAGGAGAACTGGCTAAGGTTATTGAAAAAATAGCAAAAGAGAGTAAAATTAATGTTATTAATAATGGTCTGGTTGCCGACCGGCTTGTTGAGCTGGATGTAGGGCAATTCATTCCGGAAGATTTATTTGAAATTATTGCAGAGATTTTAGTGTTTATCTGTAATATTAAGGTTGCGTGAATGAAAGAAATACCGGTAGTAGACCTCAAAGCAGGGATGACTTTTACCAAGGCGGTTTATATCGATGACAATAATATTCTTGTTCCCCCCAATATACCGCTGAAACAGAAAGATATTGACAGGTTATTCCGCTGGGAAATATTCAAAGTTTTCACCGAAGGGGAGGTGGTTGATAAAAGTACGCAAACCATCACGATTGAACAGGAAGATGTCATATCCAACAGAAAAACCTTCGATGTATATATATCGATGATTGACAGGATAAACGAAATTTTCCAGATGATATCCAACAAGGTGGAGATAGAGCAAAAAAAACTGAATACAAAGATGGATTCAATAATTAGGGATATCCTGGCTCAGATTGATTCAAATAAGGGGGATTTAGTCCAGTACATGCTTGTTGGAAGGAATAACGAGCGGAAAATGGCTATCAGCGCCATTAATTGTGGCATTTTGACGGCCATCATAGCGCAGAACCTGAAATTGATCAGTTTTAAAATGAACCAGCTCATCACGGGAGCACTCCTTCATGATGTCGGCATGTTCAGTGTTGATTCGGCTATTTTGAATAAAACCGAAAAACTTTCCCCTGAGGAATTGAATAATATTAAAATACATCCTATCTTTGGGTATAAGACCATTTTAAATGTATTGAATTATCCGAAAGAGGTCGCTGTCATAGCACTCTATCATCATGAGAAATGGAATGGTACCGGGTATCCGCAGGGGCTGAAGGAAACAAAAATTCCACTGTACTCCCGCATTGTGGCCGTTGCTGATTCGTATGATGCAATGATCAATAAAAGGCCGTACCGTGACCCTATTATCGGGTATAATGTCATGAAAATCATATTGAGTGACAATGGGAGCCATTTTGATCCGGATATTGTTAAAATATTTATAAAAAGTATGGGTATTTATCCCATAGGAAGCGTGGTCGTCCTCAATAATTCCTATATCGGGAAAGTTGTGGGCATGAATTTGAACGCGCCATTGAGACCGAAAATCGAGCTGGTATTGGATAATGAAGGAACAAAGCTTCCAACCAGGAAAAATGTGGATCTTTTGGAAGATAAAGACCTTTTTATCGTCAAGGCCATTGATCCCGGAACAATCGAGGGTTTGAATGATTAGCGCGAGGCATAAAGGCAATATTAAAGAAGGGATAAATGATTAGCACCAGGCACAAAGGTGATATAGGTGAAAAAAAAGCGCTGGATTTTCTTGTTAGCAGGAATTTTAAAATACTGCAGCGGAATTTCCGGAGTCCTGCGGGTGAAATCGATTTGATAGCCCGAAAGGACGATACCCTTCATTTTATTGAAGTCAAGGCGTGGAATGCCTATGGTGTTGAAAATCTTGAATATGGTATTGATGCAAGGAAAAGGAGAAAAATCATAAATACCGCAAGATATTTTATAAATTCAAACCCGGAACCGGGAAATGGATCATTTCATTTTGATGTCATTTATGTGTCAAAAGAAAATGAATGTGTTTATATAAATAATGCGTTTAGTGAGGGATAATTAACCGTGATAAGAATAGCCAAAAAAACGGACAGAAAAAAAATTGAAGAATTGAAGAAGAAAATTCACAATGAGGATTATCTCAATCAAGCGATCTCCATGATAGCCCAGAATTTGACGAAACGTCTCCTCAATGAAAATTAATGGTAAGGACCAGCTATGAGTAACCCGACTAATCAAAACAGCACGCATAATAATAATAAAAAGAATTTTAACAAAAACAGGCGGAAAAATTTTTCAAGAAGACATGACCGCTTCCGGTCCCGGAAAAACAGGTCCAGAAGGCCGCTGGAAAACTGCACCATATGCTCCAAACCGATCCATGATATCTACTCGGCCATTAATTTCCTTCAGAATGACAAACCGGCACATTTTGAGTGCATTATCAAGGAAATTGAAAAAACGGAAGAACTTAAGCCCAATGAGAAAATTTGTTACCTGGGTCAGGGAAGTTTCGGCATCGTGACCATAAAAAACAATGCCAATCCATTCAGGTTTTTTATACGGAAAAGAATTCAATACGAAAACGTGGAGGCTATACCGCCATGGCGGCAGAAACTCCCCATTCGCGTTAAATAACCGTATTTGAGATGTCTTGTACTTACTTATAGGATTTCATTTGAACCATGGTGTCATATGCCTTGGTCCTGACGTGTTTTAAATAATTCCCCTGAGCAATTTTAATCAATGCCCTGTAACCCGCCGGGTCGATTGCGCCGTTATTTTTTTTGGCAATCTTGTCCAGGGCCAGGATTACGGCATAGGCAAAATTGTTGTCCGGTTGTACGGAACCCGCCGTTTCAATTTCAAAAGCCAGGGCTTGAACCACTTTCCCGTTTATTTCCAGTCCGATTACTCCCAGGGCATAGGCCGCCTCTGATTTGACCATTGGTTCGTTATCGCTTTTAAGTATATTTATCAGGGTATCCACTGCCTTGAGCTTTATTTCTTCGCTGGCACCGCCGGAATCTTTTGCCATTTCGCCGAGCAGGTTGCATGCCCTTCTTCTCACTTCCGGAAAATTATTGACTACAGTTCTCCCTTCATACATTTTTGAGGTACCGCCCTCTGAACCGAGTTGAATAAGGATATTTTCAATTTCAGTATTGATTATACCATCCTTTATCATTTTTTCCAAACCATCCAGGGATTGAATTTTTGACTGTCTGTCATCCGCTTGTGCTTGTTCGTAGGCGATCATCAATTCAGGGTTCTGCAGGTAAAGGTCAGTAGCGGTTTTTTCCTTGTCGTCTGAGTCCTGGGCTAATACCGACATTCCCAGGCATAGAATAAAGGTTATGTATAATAGGGATTTTATAATCATTTTCATTTGACACCTCTTATTATCTCTATAGTATATATATACTAATAATTTTACCAAATTGCAATCTTCCATTTATCTTTATTTTTCTCAAGATAGTATAATATGGCATTTTCATTATATATTTTACCGTACGCTTTAACATGATTATTATCGACAAAGGCGATGCTTTCCAGTTTTGTTTTTATACGGCTGGGTACGATTACATGAATGAAATAGTCTTTGAGGTTTCTCAAGACTATGCTTTTGGCCTTTAAAGTGGGTGATTCGGATATCTTTTTCAAGTTGGCGCTGTCACCATAGTAATCCTTGAATTCATCTGTCAGGAAGGTAATCCAGGAATTGTAATCCTTTTTTAATATGACCTCATTGAGACGATTAATGGTCGTTTCGATATCCTTGAAAGCTTCATTATATTCCTTTTCCGACGGTACATATTCGGCCTTTTCTGAATTATCCGTATTTGCCGGGGGGGAAGTATTACAGCTGAAAAGGAAGACAATGAGGCAGTAAAAACCAGTAATTTTCACAATAAATTGCCATTTTTTCATATATTTTAATACACCTCTGAATAACTGGCACCCATTATTTGGGCCCCGGAAACTCCCATTTTCAATATTATTTTACGGGTTTCCGAGACACCTGTATTGCTTTAATTGTAAGCATTTGCCGTTAATTTGTCAAAATAAAAAAATGGATGCCTGAAAAAGATTGAATGGTTTTTTTGTCAATTAATATACTGAATAGATATTGACAAGAATTTTACAATAGGTTAAGTTCACTTCAATCTATAATAGACAATGAGGATTATTTATGGCAGTACCAAAATATAAAACATCAAAGGCGCGTTCACGAAGGCGAAAATCTATAAATATGGCACAAACAATGCCGAATTTTATCGAATGCGGCAATTGTGGAAATAAGGTTATACGACATAGGGTTTGCCCAAAATGCGGATTCTATCGAGGTAATGAAGTTTTTAAGCCAGAAGAAATGGCGTGAATTGAAAAAATAGGAGGGAATTTAGTATGGATGATTTGTTTGCAAAGGTTAAAAAGCTTATTGCAGAGAACCTTGAGATTGAAGAAGATAAAATCACCATGGATTCATCATTCAGGCAAGATCTGGGAGCCGATAGTCTCGAAACATACGAACTTGTATACGCAATTGAAGAGGAATTGGGAATTCGTATTCCGGATGAAAAAGCGAACGAATTTGAAACTGTTCGTGATGCAATGAATTATATCCAATCGCAAATGGGAAAATAAATAATTTGAATTGTGAAAGATTTGAATTTTTCTCCCATATCTAAAGATAGAAAAAAAGAATTACTACTATTCCAAAAACTAACCAAGATAAGGTTCAGAAGTTTGGAGCTTCTGAACCTTTCTTTTACACATAGGTCTTATGCCAATGAAAATCAAAAAAACATTGAAAATAATGAAAAACTCGAGTTTTTGGGAGATTCCATCCTGGGAATGATAATTAATGAATACCTGTTCCTCCAGTTTGAAGACAAATCAGAAGGTGACCTGTCGAAAATAAAGTCCTTTGTGGTCAGTGAACCTTCCCTGGCACAAATTGCCAAACAAATCAAAATCGATAACTTCATACTGATAGGAAAGGGCGAAGAATATTCCGGGGGAAGGAAAAAGGATGCCATTCTGGCCGATGCCATGGAAGCGGTAATCGGGGCTTATTACCTGGATTCGGGCATGAAAAGCGTCAAGAAATTAATACTGAACCTGCTGGTGCCGGAAATTCAGAAAGTGATTGAAAACAGGCATCAGAAGGATTACAAGACTCTGCTGCAGGAATATATCCAGAAAAAATACAAGGTATACCCCAAATATACCGTGACGCAGAAAGTGGGACCCGATCATGACAAGACATTCTGGGTGTCCGTTTATATCAATGGAAAGTCCTACGGACCGGGCAAGGGTAAAAACAAGAAAATGGCGGAACAGAATGCCGCCAGTATAGCCTACAAGGAACTCGTAAAGCCCAAACAGCCGCCTAAAAAAGACAATCCGCCCTTAAAATGACGGGAACTCAATACGGGTTTCATATAATTTTTTAGCCAGATTTAAAAGTTTGTCCCTCTCGTTCATTGAGGGATCATCCATTACCGCTTCCATCAAAGACTCGAGAAGGATGCCGATTTTTGGTCCTGCCGGCAGGCCAAGCGTTTCCATGAGGTCTTTGCCGTTTATATTGAGATCTTTCAAGGAAAGGGCGTGGCTTTTATCAAGAATTTCACTGATTCTTGTCCTGAGTTCGATTAATTCCCTTGACTTAACAGGTTTTCTTCCCATCCCGTATTGATCCGCCCTGCGCAGTTCGATCAGGTCACCCATATGCTTGATGCCAACCCGGGACAGGAGGCGCCTTACGGCGGAATCGGCCCAGGAGGGATCATAATTGAACATGTGGTGTAAAATAAGGCGGGAGACGTCCTTGATGACCTTGTTGGGCATTTTCAGCCGCGTGAGCAGCTTCTCCGCCATTTCTGCTGATACCTTTTCATGGGAATAAAACCTCGCTTCCCCATCCTTTATTGTCATGGTCGGCGGTTTCCCTATATCGTGAAAAAGGGCGGCCAGCCTCACCGTGAGATTCTCCCTGGGGGCTCCCTCCATGCAGTACAGGGAATGATAATAAACATCAAAGGAATGGTAACCCCTCTGTGCCACGTTTTCACAACTGCTCAATTCAGGCAGAATCAGTTTTAGCAGACCGGATTGCCTCATCATTTCGAAACCCAGAACAGGATTGCCGGACTGTATTGTTTTTATAATTTCATCCCTGATTCTTTCCCAGGAAACGGCAAGGATACCGGGCGCGGCATTAATGAGACCGGTCATGGTCCCGGGGTCTATCGAAAAATCCAGTTGAGCCGCAAACCGGCAGGCACGCAGGGTTCTCAGGCAATCTTCTTTAAACCGTTCCGCGGGGTTGCCAATGGCCCTGATAATTTTCCTTTTTATGTCGTCTATCCCTGAATGGGGATCCACTATTTTTCTTTTTATAAGGTCGTACGCAATGGCATTTATGGTAAAATCCCGGCGTTCAAGGTCCGCGTATATGGAGGAAGAGAACTGTACCTCATCGGGATGCCTTGCATCCGAATATTCACCCTCAATCCTGTACGTTGTCACCTCGTAGGAATGTTCCTTGAAAAGTACTGTCACCGTCCCATGGTCCAGTCCCGTGGGAATGACGCGTTTGAAAATCTTTTTTACAGAAGAGGGAAGGGCGT
>JAFGKU010000046.1 GCA_016928415.1 Spirochaetales bacterium | reverse complement strand
CCTCTACTATTTCAATGCCCGCCTCTATGACGCGACCACCGGCCGATTCATCAGCCTGGACCCGGTGCAGGACGGCACCAACTGGTATGTGTACTGCAGCAACAACCCCCTGTCCTTCAAGGATCCGACAGGGTTGGAAGTTACACAGGATGCAGCCATACCCTTCGATAAAATGATGAATAACGTAAGAGATTGGGAAAATAAGCAAGGTTTTACGAAAAACACTCCACTTGTTGACAGGCTTAGCGCCTTTCGTGATGCCGTTCACTCAAACCACGTATTTGCCAACGAAAATAAAGATTTAGTTGCCAATACAAATAAATTAGGTTGGCACTATGTTCATAGTAGTGAAGGTTGGATTGATTTCGGGCATTTTTCAAATGCAGCCCTCTATTCACATTACGTTGGTGAATTCACCACAAAATTGGGAGGTGACGTTGTTGAGGGAACCCAATTTTTTGCTAATTTTGTTAGAATAACTGATGCAGGCACTAGCGCGTTTACCCGTGAGGATTATAGAAGCAACAGGTTGGGTGCCGAATTTTCGACATATTGCGGAAAATTAGGAAGCAATTTCAGTTCAATTTCGGATGCATTGTCAAATTTCCTTGGACAATATTCTCCTAGCAATAATCCTTCAACAGTCCCTGAATTCAAGGAATTACCGCGAACGCAGGGAGAACTGGAATCAAGAAGTTATTTCACTAATATCCATAATGCCTTTACGAATATGTGGAATTATGGAATAAGTGAAAACGGTTTTTTAACCATATTTTCCCATTCAAAACCACCAGAGAATTAATAGCAATAATGCGGTGAAGGGCTTTACGATGGATTTATAATTCTTGAATAGATCCGAGATTTTGTGTATTGGTTTATAATTTACCATTCCAAGTAGATGGTGGGTTCGGCTTGTTTTCTCACAGGACACTGATAACAGTAGCATTTTATATTCTGTGATTTGGTGTCCTGTGCGTCGGCAATATTCTCCCCGTTGCGGCTTTTCACCTTGTTGCTTTACCTGAGAAAAACCGTGTATACGGAACGCGCATCGCCTTTGGCACGGGCCAGGCGATGCATGTCAATTCCGGGTCAATTCAAATGCCACCGTACCGTTATTCGTCCAGTCCTCGACTGCGAAAAATCCGTAGGAATTTTTGGTCTGCTGATTCACCTCCGGCTTGGCGGGTGCCACCGACAGGTTGATCGTCCAGGGATTGTCCGATCGAATGACAAGATAAACGGCGCTCTTCCGGCTCTTGGGTGACGTTGCGAACAGGTGATAGGCTTCATAACCGGGCAGGGGATCCCCCTTACCCGTGCTTGAACCGACGCTGCCGAGTGAACGCCAGTTTTTGGAAAAGGGATTCCCGTCAATCAAGGTCATCCCGAAATAGATATCCGTACCTCCCTCCCAATTGAAGGTTGCCTGGTACCGGTTCCCCTTCTTCAAACCCGTAATCTTGATGACAGCGTAATATTCATCCTTCTTCCCGAATGCGGCAGGCAGTTTAATTCCGGATACCGTCGAAAATTCCGAAGCGTCACCGAGTTTGAGCACCTGGACGTTGCCCTTGGTCTCGGCCGAAAGAAAGACGACTGCGCCTAAAATCAACAAAACCATGACAAGCCTTTTCATAAAACCTCCCGGGAAGTATTCCTTCCCCATTGAATACACTGTTTGTTATAAACGGTAAATTACCTGATAGAATTATAAATAGCCAATGGAAATTATGCAAATTTTTTTTTAAGCATGAATGGCTGACAAAAAAGCGTTTTTCTCGCGAGAAGGATTATAAGTTTAGTTATTATTAAAAAGATAGGATTTCAATCAATTTACCGGTTTTCATTCCCGTGCCTTCAACGGCACCCATTCCCCCAAACTCTTTATGTCCTCTTCAACCCCCTTGTTGTAAATGGCCGCCACCTGGCGGAAAACCGCTTCTGTTAACGGGTCATAGAATTTATGAAGGCTGACAATCCTGGTGGGAATGAATCCCCGCCTTACTTTCAGGGGCGATCCCGCCCCGGGGTCGAAATACCTGATACCGTTTGCGATGGCCCATTCGATTATACTGTAATAGCACACCTCGAAGTAGAGGTCCTTTATGTCTTCGTGGCAACCCCAGTAACGGCCGTAGAGGTTATCCTCTCCCCTAAGCAGGAAGGACAGGGCGATGGGTTCTGGGTCGTCGCCGGAAAAGGCGGCGCCGAAAACGAGAATGTCCTTTACCTTGCCCAGGTCAAGGAAGAATTTTTCGTTGAGGAAGAGGGCGGCCCAGGGGCCGAATTTTTCGTTTGTCCTCAGGTAGTATTGGTACATCAGGGGGAAAAATGAATCGGGAATCCGGAAACCGGCAAATACCTCGGACCGGATGTTCCGGTCGGCAACCGACTGCCTTTCCCGGCGGATGTTGCGCCGCTGATTTTTTCTGAAACCGTCCAGGTAATCCTGGAAATCGCGGTAACCGGGATTGTCCCAGCGGAACGCTACGTGGTGCCATGGGATGAAATCCTTCCATGCGGACAATACGGAAGCGTCCTCGGGGTGGAAAAAATTAATCTGGAAACTGGTGATTTTTTCATCGAGGCAGAAATCGTAGATGTATTTTAGAACGTTGTTAACTTGTGCGGGATCGCCGTCAAACAAATTGAAGCCGGCGCACGGGCTCACCGGGCTCATGGACACCAGCTTGGGGTACCAGGGCAGCCCGTATTTCTGGCATATTTCGGCCAGTTCAAAATCGAAAACGAATTCGCCCCAGCTTTGCCGGCGTATGTAGAGGGGGAGGGCGGCCTTGAGATCAGGACCCTCACTTAAAGCAAGGTGCCGGATGTCCCATCCTGTGTCGGGGGTGATGGAGCGGGACGACTCCAATACTTCGAGCCAGTCCCAGGACAGGAGGGGAAAGCCTCCCGTGTTGAGCACGATATTCCATTGGTCCCTGTCGATTTCCGCAATTGATTTTTTAAATCGGCCGTTTTCCATGGCAATGGTATTAATATATTAATTAGAAGGAATTAAGGCTATACCCGGCCCATATCAGGATTTATCCCCGGTTTTCGTCACGATCCCGCGGATTTTCTTGAATACTTCTGAAAGCCTCTTTGCTTCCCTCTCATCCAGCATGGCCCGTCCGAGGATATCCCTGAAAAAATTTTTCATACTTTCAGGCGTTACTTTTTTGAAAAAGCCGGTATGGGCCAGGGAATCAATGATGGAACCGGTGACCGATTCAAGCTTTTCAGCCGAAATAACTTTTCCCGTGGCGTCTTTTCTCCCCAATGATGCTTTATAGATTTCATACGCAATAACCTGGACGGCGTGGGAAAGATTCAACGAGGGGAAAAGCGGAGATGACGGAATCGTCACCGCCATGTGGCACAATGCCAGTTCTTCGTGCGTCAGTCCGGCTTCCTCGTTCCCGAACACCAGTGATACCCTGGCTTTTTCACTGTCAAGGATTTTTCCCGCCAATTCCTCAGGTGTAAAATAAATGTATTTTCTCATTTTTCCCTGCCGGCGTGTAATGCCGGCT
>JAFGKU010000045.1 GCA_016928415.1 Spirochaetales bacterium | reverse complement strand
AATCGTCATCCCGGTAACTGGCAAGAAGCGGTTTATCTTCCAGCGAGATACCGGCCCTGCTGTCAAACAATTCCAGCGCGTCCTTTTCTGTTTTTTTATACAAAAGCGTTAACGGGATGTTCACCGGGCAGGCCCTTTCGCAGTTCCCGCATCCGACACACCGTCCCGCCATATGGAAAGCCCGTAAAACGTGGAATGCCGCGTTTTCACCCGCGTCAACCGAGCGCCGGACCCATACCGGTTCAAGTTTTTCCGCCATGCAGTCCGTACAGCAGCAGACGGGGCAGGAGTTCCTGCACGCGTAACAGCGGATGCACCGGTCAAAATGATCCTTCCAGAAGGCAAGCCGTTCGTTGACGGGCTTTTCTTCAAGTTCACTCACGCGCTTGTATGTCTCTTTCCTCTTTTCTTCTGTCTCTTTTCCTATGGGCGTGTCGCAGAGTACCGGGTTCTGGTATTCACAGGTCTGGCAGTTTTCACAGAGAAGCGATTCCCTTGAAACCTCTTTTGTCCCGCTGTCACTGGTTATTGAATACTTGTCACCGTTTTCGTGAACCTCGATGTACCCTGTCATCCCGCTGCACAGGCTTTTCATCTTTTTCGGGTCGACAACCCCGGAACAGGGAACGCCTATCAGTACCAGGTCGTCCCTTTCGATGACCTTTTCATTGATGAGCTGCACCGCCGCCCTCGAATCACATCCCTTGACGATGATGCCGACCTTTTGCCTGTTCTCCGTTGTCCCCCTGGGAAGGGGAGGTTTGTCCTCGAGGGTGATGTACGTGAGAAGATTGTGCGTGCAGAGGGGAGAGAAAATGAAACGTTCCGCTTCTTCTTCCGTCCTGGCAAACAATGGCGTAACCCTCCATCCATACGTACCCTTTTCATACCCGATGACGTATTTCACATCCTTGTCTTTGAGCAGGCGTTTTACCTCCTGTTGCACGGCTTTCATGTCTACCATCTATCTTCTCCTGATCTCTTCCGCGGGGCCCAATGCCTTTATGCCTTCAATGACCTCGTTAATGACATCGGCGAATTTCTGACCCTCGCCGGCGGAGACCCAGCTCATCCGGACACGGTCGGGGTGGATGCCTATATATTCCAGAATATTTTTCATTACCTGGTATCTTCTCCGCGCATAGTAATTGCCCTTGGAATAGTGGCAGTCGCCGGGATGGCACCCGCTGATGAGCACGCCGTCCGCTCCTTCCTGGAGGGCGTTCACGATGAACATGGGGTTGATCCTTCCCGAACACATCACGCGGATGGTCCTTACATTGGGAGGGTACTTTATTCTGCTCGTTCCCGCGAGGTCCGCCCCGGCATAGGAGCACCAGTTGCAGAGAAAAGCCACTATACGGGGTTCAAAACTGCTCATACAATTCCCCTTATCGCTTCCAGTATTTGCGTATCGGTAAAGCCCTTCTGCTGGACGGCCTGTGAAAGGCACGCCGCGCTGCAGGACCCGCAGCCCTTGCAGAGCGCCTCGTTCACGGACGCGACCTTTACCGTGTATCCCAGGCGGTTTATTTCTTTCAGCTCAATGGCGTTGAACGGGCATATTTCCACGCAGAGACCGCAACCCCTGCATTTGGCTTCGTTAACCGCCGCGGTAATTGCTTCCATCATGATGGTATCTTTGGACAGTATGGAAATGGCCCGCGAAGCGGCGCCGCTCGCCTGTGAAACGGTATCGGGGATATCCTTGGGACCCTGCGCGCATCCCGCCAGAAAAATACCGCCCGTCAGTGTTTCCACGGGCTTCAGTTTCGGATGGGCTTCGAGAAAGAATCCGTCCGGGCTCAGCGAAATATTCAATTTCCGCGCCAGCTCGAGAGAATCCTCCCGCGGAACCACCGCCGTGGCGAGGATAACCATATCCGCTTCCAGGGCAGGATGCCCCTTTGCCGTAACGGTGAGTTTTCCCTTTTTTTTAGTCACCTCAATGGGTTCATTCAGTTCGCGCCGCCTGTACGTGGTTCCCTCGTCTTTCACCCTGTTGACGAACTCTTCGTATCCCTTGCCGAACGCCCTGAGATCGGTGTAAAAAATCGAAATCTCGGCGTCTTTCAGCCGTTCCTTTACCAGGTGGGCGTGCTTGGCCGTATACATGCAGCAGACCCTTGAGCAATACTCCCGTTTGCCGCCTTCTTCTCTTGACCCTACACACTGGATGAAGACGACTTTCCGGGGTTCTTTCCCGTTAATCAGTATCTTCCCGCCCGTGGGTCCGGAGGCGGACACAAGCCGCTCGAATTCGAGTCCCGTTATCACCTCGGGATATTTCCCGTAACCGTATTCCGGTTTTTCTTCCGGGTTGTAAAGATCAAACCCCGTTGCCGCGATGATCGTCCCTACATCGACTTCAACCGTTTCGTCTTTCTGGTCATAATCGATCGCCTTTGCTTCGCAAAACGTCTCACAGGTCCGGCACCCGCCGGTGCGCAGGTAAACGCAATTGGCCGAATCGATAACGGGGATATTGGGAACCGCCTGTGGAAAGGGCGTCGCAATAACCGGTTTTGTACTCATCCCGGCGTTAAAAACGGATTTCAAGGGAACCGGTTCGTTGCGGGAGAACCGTTTTTCCAGGTCGATCGCCCCGGTGGGACATACGGTAACGCACGCCCCGCAGGCAAGGCAGGCATCGCTTCCCCGGCTGTACGGCGTGTCGATTTTCATATCAACGCCGCGGCCCACGAAATCGGCGGCGCCGACCCCCATTCTCTCCTTGCAGATGCGGACACAGAGGCCGCAGAGTATGCAGTTGTCCGATTCTTCGCTGAACCGGCCCTGTTTCACCCCGTACTCCCGGGCAAGGTCCTTTATCATCCGTACGTCAGGACACCGCGCAAGCAGCAGTTCCAGGGTCATGGCGCGGCTTTTACGGACACGGTCGGTATCGGTAAAGACCTCCAGTCCGTCCCAGACCTCGTAATTGCACGACGTTACGATCTTTACCCTTTTCCCGTAATGGATCTCGACAACACAGAGCCTGCACGCGCCGAACGAATCAAGCGCCGGGTGATGACAGAGCGTGGGAATCGGTGTATCGCCTTTTTTTGCCGCTTCCAGTATCGTTGTTCCCTCTTCAACCTCGAGGGGAACGGAATTTATCTTTATATTTATCATAGGACTGCCCCCTTGAGGGGAACTTTTTTCACGGCATCGAACCGGCACACGTCGAAACACACGCCGCACTTTATGCATTGCGAAAGGTCGATAGAATGGGCCTCTTTTTTCCCGCCCGTTATCGCTTCGACCGGGCATTTTGCCCGGCATGCCCCGCAGCCGTTACAGTCGTCCGTGGAGATGCTGTATTGGAAAAGGGCCTTGCACACGCCGGCAGGGCATTGTTTTTCTTTTATATGCTTTTCGTATTCATCGCGGAAGTATTTGATCGTTGTAATCACCGGGTTACCGGCGGTCGCGCCCAGGGCGCAGAGGCTCGTATCGACACAGTAGGCACCCAGCTCTTCCAGGAGCTCGATATCACCTTCTTTGCCCTGGCCCCCGCATATCCGTTCAAGGATATGCAGCATCTGTTTAATGCCCTCCCTGCAGGCCACGCACTTTCCACACGATTCGTCCTTTAGGAAATTGATGAAATAGCGGGCAACGTCCACCATGCAGGTATCTTCGTCCATTACGATCATGCCGCCGGAACCCATCATCGATCCGGCCCCGGAGAGTTCGTCGAAATCGACGGGAAGATGAAGAAGGTTCTCCGGGATGCATCCCCCGGAAGGACCACCTGTCTGCACGGCCTTGAATTTTTTGTCCTGCGGTATACCGCCCCCGATATCATAGATTATTTCCCTGAGGGTCATGCCCATCGGCACTTCCACCAGCCCGGTATTGTTGATCTTTCCCACGAGGGAAAAGATTTTTGTTCCCTTGCTTCCCTTGGTGCCGATACCGGCAAACCAGCCGGCTCCCCGGTTGATGATGAGGGGAACGTTTGACCAGGTTTCCACGTTATTGAGGGTGGTGGGTTTGTTCCACAGGCCGCGTTCGACGGTATGCACGTACTTGGCCCTAGGTCTTCCCACCTTTCCTTCAAGGGAAGCCATCAGGGCGGTGGATTCACCGCAGACGAACGCGCCGGCGCCCCTGCTTACCCGTATCCGGAAACGGTGGCCGCTTCCCATAATATTGTCGCCGAGACAACCGCAGGCTTCCGCCTGCTGTAAGGCGTGCCGTACATGTTCGACGGCCAGCGGGTATTCCGCCCTTACGTAAATGTACCCCTCATTTGATCCGATGGCATACGAACCGATGATCATTCCCTCGATGACCGAATGGGGATTGCTTTCCAGCAGGGAGCGGTCCATATACGCCCCCGGGTCCCCCTCATCGGCGTTGCATATAACATAGCATACGCCGTCTTCTTCCTTTGCCTTGAGGCATGTTTCCCATTTTTTTCCCGTTGGGAATCCTCCGCCTCCGCGGCCGCGGAGCCCGGATTTTTTAATTTCCTCTGTCACTTCATCGGGTTTCATGGTTTCTAGAACACGGGCCAGCGCGGAATACCCTCCGGCGGCAATATAATCCTCAATACTCGTCGGGTTAATGATATCGTTATTACCGGTAACAATACGGAGTTGCTTTTTATAAAAGGGAATATCGGCCTTGTTGGCATAAGCCGATCCCGAAGGGGACGTGTAAACGAGGCGTGTCACAACATCATCTTTGAGAACACTCTCGGATATGATTTCAGCGACATCCTCGGGTTTCACCTCCCGGTATAGAATCCCCTGGGGATTGATAATGACAATGGGTTCAATTTCACAGAACCCGAGGCATCCCGTCAGCCGCATGTTTATTTTTTTTGTTGAAGCGATTTTCTTTAATTCCCGCGAAAAAGCCTCTTCAACTTCCTTGCTTTTTTTAAGCTTGCAGCAAGTGGCGTTGGTGGTAATGACAATTTCCTTGTCAAAACGGGAATAACGTGATTCCAGTTCACCTTTTAATCTTTCCACGTCTTTACTGCCTTTTAAAAGCATCTACCCGTCCTTCTTTGCGTATGTATCAATAAGTCTGGATACCTTGCCCGTCGTCATTTGTCCGTGATAGTCGCCGTCAACGGCAATTATCGGACCCAGCGCGCAGGCGCCGAGGCAGTTTACCCTTTCAAGGGTAAACAGGCCGTCTTCCGTGTTTTCTCCCGGCCGTATACAGAGCCGCCGCTCGAATTCTTCCAGTATCCGGCTGGCTCCTCTCACGTGGCATGCCGTTCCCATGCAGACCTGGATGATATGTTTTCCCCGCGGCGTCAGGCTGAATGACTTGTAAAAACTCGCCGTCCCGTATACCTCGGAAAACGGAATGCCGAGACGTTCCGCCGCACGCCGCAGCACCGCCTCGGGCAGGTAATTGAAATGTTTATTCGCGTCCTGGAGAATCTGGATCAGGGCGTCCCGCTTTGCCTCATACCTGTCGATGATGGCATCCACCGCCTTTATTTCCGGGGTTACTTTCGTCTTGACCGGCTCTGGAACCTGTATCACATTGTGAACGGGGCACACGTTGGAACAGACACCGCAGCCGGTGCATTTATCCGTATTGACATACCGCGCCTTCTTTTTCACCGATACCCTGAAATTCCCCACATAACCGCTGATATCCTCAACTTCGGAATAGGTGAGCAGTTCGATGTTCGGGTGCCTCGGTACGTCCGACATCTTCGGCGTAAGGATACAGGCGGAACAATCCAGCGTGGGAAAGGTCTTGTCCAGCTGGGCCATTCTTCCGCCTATCGTTGAATCCTTTTCCACGAGGTAGACCTTGTAGCCGCTGTCGGCAATATCGAGGGACGCCTGGATACCCGCGATCCCCGCACCGATCACCATGGCATTATGGGTCACGGGGACTTCTTTCTTGTCGAGGGGTTTGTCGAATGCCGATTTCAGGACGGCCGCGGCAACGATTCTCATCGCCTTCCGCGTCGCCGTTTCCCTGTCGGTATGCACCCAGGAACAGTGCTCCCTTATGTTGGCCATTTCAAAACAATACGGGTTGAGTCCCGCTTCTTCCACCGCGTTGCGGAAGGTGGGTTCGTGCATCCGCGGGGAACAGGAAGCGACAACCACTCGTGTCAGTCCTTCCTCCCTGATATCGTTTTTTATCATCTCCTGCCCGGGGTCCGAGCACATGTACTTGTACACCCTGCTCGTATGAACATCGGGAAGGGTCCCCGCATACTTCGCGACCTCATCCACGTCCACTGTATTGGATATATTTATTCCGCATTCGCATACATAGACGCCGATTCTCATTCCGTTCCACCCTCCCGGAGCAGGGCTTCAAGCTGGTACATGACCCCCGTGTCCCTGTAATGGCGCAGCGATATGGCTCCCGAAGGGCAGGCGGCCGTACAGGAACCGCATCCTTTGCAGAGGACCTCGTTCGCTTTCATTATTCCCCTCTCCTCGTCATATTCCAGGGCGGAATAGGAACAGATCTTTTCACATGTCCGGCACCCCACGCATAAATCTTCGTCAACAACGGAGGTGGCCGGGTTGATCTCCACCTTACCCCGTGCCAACGGTATTGAGGCCCTCGAGGCGGCGGCGTTTGCCTGGGACACGGTATCGGGAATATCCTTCGGGCTCTGGCAGCAGCCGGCCAGGAAAAGCCCGTCCGTCATGGTATCCACGGGCCGCAGTTTCGGGTGCGCTTCCAGGTAGAATCCGTCCCCGCTGTTTTGTATATTCAACACGTGGGCAAGTTCCTTGGAACCTGATTTGGGAACAAGGCCCACGGCAAGAACAACGAGGTCCGCTTCCGCGTCCTTGTAACCCTTTGCCTTGACGTACGTTTTTTCATCTTTCTGGAAAACCTCGATTGCGTCATCAAGTTCCCTCCGCCTGTAGGTGACTCCCTCTTTTTTTATCCTGTTATAAAATTCTTCGAATCCTTTGCCAAAGGCCCTCACATCGGTATAGTAGACGGTGATATGGCTGTCGGGTAATTTTTCCCTGACAAGGTGGGCCTGTTTTGCCGTGTACATGCAGCAGACCCGGGAGCAGTATTCGTTGCCGGGACCTTTCCTGTCGCGCGAACCCACGCACTGGATGAACACGACATTCTTCGGGTATTTCCCGTTCAACCGGACTTTTCCTCCCGTGGGTCCGGAGGCGGAGACAATCCTTTCAAACTCGAGACCGGTGATGACGTTGTCGTATTTTCCGTATCCGTATTCCGGTTTCACGGAGAGATCGAACAGGTCGAATCCCGTGGCCACCACGATGGTGCCGACATTGAGTTCTACAATACTTTCTTTCTGTTTGAAATCTATCGCGTCCCGCGGACAGTTTTCCACGCACCGGGGCTCTTTCCCGCATTTGCCCCTTGTAAGCATGAGGCATTTTTCCGGGTCGATTGTATATTTGAGGGGAACGGATTGCGGGAAGGGGGCATAGATGGCTCCCCGTTTTCCCTTGTTCATATCGAATTCGTTCGGGACAGTTCCCTTGAGCCGGCAATGTTCCGCGCACACTCCGCACCCGATGCATTTCTCTTCATCCACGTAACGCGGTTTTTTATTTACCTTTACCGTGAAGTTCCCGATGTAGCCTGAAATTTCCGTCACCTCGGAATACGCGAGAAGCTCGATATTGGGATGACGGGAAACATCGACCATTTTCGGGGTGAGAATACAGGCGGAACAATCCAGCGTGGGAAATGTTTTATCCAGCTGGGCCATTCTTCCGCCTATCGTGGGTTCCTTTTCAACGAGGTATACCTTGAACCCTTCATCCGCTATACTCAGCGCCGCCTGGATGCCGGCTATTCCGCCGCCTACAACCATGGCGGCCGGGGTGACACCCACCTCTTTTCTGTCGAGGGGTTCAAGGCCCATCGCCCTGGCAACGGAACCGGAAACAAGTTCATAGGCTTTTTGTGTGGCCTTTTCACGGTCATGATGTATCCAGGAACAGTGTTCCCGGATATTGGCCATTTCAAAGCAATATGGATTAAGGCCGGCTTCCTCAACGGTGTTTCTGAAAGTGGGCTCGTGCATCCTCGGGGAACAGGAAGCGACGACGACCCTGTCCAGGCCAAGGGCGGTTATATCCTTTTTAATCATTTCCTGTCCCGGGTCGGAACACATGTACTTGTAATTCCTGCTTACCGCGACTCCGGAGAGTTTACCGATTTTTTTTGCTACTTTTGAGACGTCCACCGTGCTTGAAATGTTTATTCCGCATTCGCAGATATAGACGCCTATTTTCACCGTAACATCCCCTTTTTTACTTGACGTTTATAAAATATTCTGCTGCCGTGTATTTCATGATAAGCATTCATCTTGCAAGGACGCGACCTTCTTTTTTTTAATGGTAAGGCATTTTGGTAGCTGCCAAACAATTGTATCATCTATATATATGAATTATACGATAATTGTATCAGAAAAAAAAAATTAATCAATAAGTTTTATTATTTTTTTAACATTTTCATCAATCACCTGATAACAGACTCTCGTCCCTTCTCTTCTTCCCTTGATGATTTTATTGCTTTTCAATATCTGGAGGTGCTGGGATATTGTCGATTGCGGTAATCCGAGGTTTGCCTGTATCTGGCTCACATTGCACTCATTTTTAATGACGCCTGAGATTATCTGCAGGCGGACCGGATGGCCCATCGCTTTTAATTTTTCACTGAATTCTTCGTATTTTTGTTTCATAATAATGATTTTTATTAAAGCATGGTGATTGAATTTTGTCAATGGAATATATCAACTGTTGTTCGTTATTTTCGCTGTTTTCCCTACAGTTATAGCAGACTTGACCTATAATTCACCTAACAGGCTTTTGAGCGCGATAACGTTCCCGGCCTTCGGATCGGACAGTTCGGGGCATGATTCCATATTTGCCTCCCGGCAGCCCAGGGCCGAGGCATAGGCCATGCAGGTCGGGAAACCGCAGGCTTTGCAGTTGTTCCTGGGTAGTAATTTGTAAATGCTCAGGGCCGGAACCCGGGAATACACCGTATGGTCGGGTTCGATGGATTCTTTCCGGGCTTCAATACCGGCCAGGAATTCAAGCAGTTTGCCTATAACGGTCCTGGCCTCTTCCTCGTTGTAGATTACCGTCAAAAAACCTTTCTGAGGATACAGGGCGCAGCGGTAATCCTCATACTCGAATTTGATAAAACACGGTGAATCAAAATAAAAGGCCTTTTCCACGACGGCATTAATATAGGGAAACAAATACGAGATATCGCCGCTGAATTTAAAACCGGCACGGAATCCCACGCTGCCGGGATGGCATGCAATCGGGTCCAGGGTAAGTTGGCTGTAATAAATACTCATTGGCGTCTCCAAAAAGATTCATTCAAACCGGCTTTCTGCATCAAAACCCCTATTTTTTTTGTGGCTGCCTGCTTTTGCTGCTCTTTCTCGGGTGAATGTGCTTGCGGGTGGGGTGGTGCCGCATTCTTTCCACCTGCCACCCGATGCCCGATGGTTTTAATACCTTGCGGGACCTTCCTTTTAGCCCGGCGTTTCCAGATAGACGCCGTCTGATGATTTAAGCCGCGGTTTTTTATTATTCCCGATAAATCTCAAAATAGGCAGTATAGTCAAAACTTTGAAATTCATTTTTAGTGATTGATACCTTAGCTGACCCGCTTACTGTAGGAGTAAACTCGATACCCCCCCCTTCTCCTCTTGGACGGTCGACATGAAAAGTGCTTCCGTCAGGATTTAAGATATCCATAACCATGCCTGAATCCGCCGAATCGATTGTGGAAAAAAAATATTTTATTCCGGCTGTAACCGGAACCTCATAGCGATCGATAAAATAGTCGCCCCAGGTCTCGTCGGTAAATGTCAGTTCCGCATCAAATCCGCGTCCCGATGAATCTATTGAAACATGTTCGGCAGCGGCAGTTGAAGGTGCCGCTACAAAGCAGTAATCAAGAGGGCCGTCAAGGTAATCCCTTTCGCGGATTCCGAACCTGATGGTGCCGCCTGTGGCGCTCACGAAACGGCAGAGGCTGTAAGAATCCCAGACTGCCCCGTATTTATATTTAAAGTAAGTTCCGTAGTCGAAATCGGTTTCCTTCATATCGGCAACAAGTTCGAATTCATTTGTCGTAAAACAGGGAACAAGACAAATTATACGCTGTGAAAAGAGTATGAGCTTGTATTCTTTTCCTGCCTCTGCCGTCATTGAATACCATTCGACAAGTTCTTGATCAATAACATCGTCATCATGGGAGAGGGTATTCCGTATCAGCACGCCGGGAGTGACAGGCTGCGGGGTCTTGGTAAACGGGCTTAAGGTGATGTGATACGAACCCCCGCCGGCCTCAATCGTTCTGGCGCCGATTTTTATAAATCCCGCCTGCCTGCTCGAAAATACCGTATAGGCTTCATTGTCCAGTCCGCCTTCCCGTGTGGAGATTCCACTGCCGTCGGGTAATGTCAAATATAGCATGCCGGAATTAGCACGTGAATCGGGTTTCAACAGGCAGCTGTAAGATTGTCCGGCTTGAATCCATATTGTAAAATAATCAATGTACCTGGAATCCAGCTGGCGGTCCCCGGCCGCCCATGATGCAGCCTGTGCCGTTCCGGCGGAAAGGATGGCGAGAGGGATTACATGCAGCCCATAACCGCCTGTTTCCTGTTTGATGGCGTTAACCGTGATTTCCGCGAGGCCGCTTGAAGGCAGCTGCACCAGTATTGATGGATTCCGTGAATCGTTTGAAACAGTGGTGTGTTTTACGCCACTTGTTAAAGAATCCAGGTGGACGGCTATACCGGAAGATAAATCCAGGGCATATAAACCGCCCGCCGTTCCCTTCAACTGGTATGTATCATAATAACCCCGCGCATCCAGATCGTCTCCGAATGTCAGGCTGCCATTCAGGGTCTCGGTTCCCAAAAGAACGGTTTTCCCTCCTGTATAAGGATCCGCGCGAAATGAAAATGCGGCCTTGTCCTGGAATTGGCCAATCCGAATCCGGATAAAACAGGGTGTGCCCTCATCGGAAGGCCAGATTAATGAAGTCATGTTTTGTGTGAGTTTACTATCTGAAAAAGGAGTAGACAACTGGGTATTACTTTTATTGCATTCCAAAGTAAAAAGGTATGTCTTGTTTCCCGGATTGCTCATTCTGTACCACTTCGATATAAAACCGTCTTGATCTGCCGATTTTAAATAGGCATTGCCCGTTATTTTCCTCCCTTCTTCCAGAGTGCCTGGAGTCAGTTCCGATATCATGAGAGAGTATTTCGTTCCGGCTGTGGGATTAAAACCGGATATACCGATAGTGACGTTTCCGGTCATAGATGCTCCCGTATAATAGGCAAGCTGATTAAGACCTGAAATTTCAAACTTTTTACCGGCTTCTGTCTGAATATAAAGCAGCGGACTGAATCCGTAGGCGGTCAGATCGGTTTTGTAAACAAACTGGGACCTTACGGTCAGTTTGTACCAGGTAATATCGAATGTACTCTTATTAATTGCCTTTAATTCCGCTGAAGTCAGCACTCCTGGTTTTATGGTTGAGGGAGCCGGTGAAACAGGTTTGGGAAATTCTTTTATGCGCCGCACTTTCTGAGTTTGTTCTCCGGTTGATAAAACGTATTTCCCGAAAATACCGGGTACGCGGGAGGAAACACAGACTAAAAGCACCATGGTTTTAGGTATAAATAAATCCAACTGCGCCAGACCGGTTTGTACGGAAAAGATAGCCTGTTTTTCCAGTTCCTGGATCGATGTATCTGGGAATGGATTTTTTTCGAGAATCCCGCTCTTTGTTATAAATGAATAAGTCAACTCTTTTCCGCCAAGAACGGTCCCGCCAGGTAAATATATTGAAAGATGCGGATCAAAATCCCCGGATTGTGCGCGGATTGTATATTTTTGTCCTCCTGTCAATTCGATTTTATATATGTCTATATAATATTTGCCTTCAAGAATGTCATTTTTATCCAGCGTCCCATCAAAAATTTGTGCGGATGCAGTTATAATCTGCAGCCAGAAAAGTGATGCCAGGAACCATTTCATTTTTATCCTCCTCACTTTTAGTATATTAATCCGGAGGAGAAATTCAATAATCGGCACCCCTGGAAACCACTTTTGAAGCTGCTCGCCGGATCAAAATCCTCAAAAAACAGGGGTTTTTGGAGGTTGTCCAGGTAAAACAGTGATTATACAGGCGTGCGCCGGCAAAACCGGGAAGAGGGGATGTTATCACTGGCGGGTATCCCGAATCCTGGCCGTCAGGTTAACCGTCCTGCTTCCGGCCATGGGTTCGGAGGACGTGTTTTCCATCGTGTTGAACGCCCCGTGAGCGGTATGTTTTTTAATGTATGCCGAATTTATTCTTCAGGTATTCATAGGCCTCATTGATTTGCTGCGACCTTGATTTGGCCAGCTCGATAAACTCCTCGTCAAGGTTGTTGAACTTGTCCGGGTGGTAGAGCTTGATCATTTCCCGGTAGCGTTCCTTGACCGTCTCCCTGGTGACTTTTCCCTTGAGCCTGAGGATCTTTCCGTAATATTTGGCGGGATTTTTTTTTCTCAATTCGTCATCGGCAGCGCGCCTGCGGTTTCTCTCTTCATCTTCTTTTTTTCTCCGCTCGTACTCGGCTTTCAGGAAGTTGTAATCACGTGATTTTTTATCCGCCTCTATGTTTTTCCTGTGCTCGGCAACACAGGAACGGAGGGCTTCCCGCGTCGATACGGCCTTTGCAAGCCGTTTTTCGGCATCCTCCAGTTTCAGCAGACCCGGATAACTCGTCATTTCCAATATTCCCCTGGTCAGGCAATAAATATCCGGGGCAAAATTCGATTCATCCCCTGCCATGAGGCTGAAAAGATCGCCGACAATTTCCCTTTTCCTTTTCTCCCTGTCTTTCCAGTCAAGGCTGTTTACAACCGAGGGATTACGAAGGGAGGCGCTTAAAAATTCCTTGAGATCGTTTTTATACCAGAATGCGGCGATGACAGCTTCTTTCAGGGATTTGATGTACGTTGCGGAAAAATGTTTTACTGCCATTTCACCTCGCGTCCGGCTGAATTACCGTTCGGTGTTTATTTTGGTTCCGGCATCACGCCGGGGCTTCCTTCTGCCATTGTTTCATTAAATCCCGGCCTGGTATGATCACCCGCTTTTTTCATCATCATATCTTTTCTTCCAGTTTTTAAACCTTTTCCGGCAGTATTTATCAAGGGCCAGGTAATCCTTGAAATGGAGTACGCCTTTATCATCCTTCCTGGTAAATTCACAATCCAAATTCGAATGCCTGCGGCAGACAATGGGCCGGTTGCTGTAAATAGTGCATTTACCGCTCCTGGAAAGATGAACACAGGGATTATCAATCAATAAAAACCAGCCGTCCCTGTCATTGAATATCTTGACGTTTTTATGATACATCTTCCACAATAAATTATCAAAGTCCAGTTTTGAACGTGGTGTCTCAATCTTGACCGTGAAGTATTTGCAGCAGGATTTTGTGCATTGGGCACAACGATTACTGTTGTCTTTGTTTTTCATATGGATTCCGATTTTATAACATTATGGTTTTTATAGCAAATGTTAGTTTTAAAATATTAATGCTCCGGACTTAATAAGGGGAGCCGCCGTTTCTAATTCCCTAAAATGTCTTCTATATTCCTGCCTTTGGCCAGCCTGCCCCGCGTGTTCCAGTCCTTCAGGACCAGGGCCTTTAATTCGGCGGCCTTGTCCGGATACTCTGCGGAGAGGTTGCTTTCAATACGTTCGTCGGAACCGGCCCGGTACAGCTGGTCCGGGAGTCCGCTGGTAAAAATGTATTTCCACCCGTCCTTTATAACCATGCGCTGGGCATGCAGGGTTCCCGGCGAACCGGGGTAATGCGCCCCGACAAACTCCGAAAAAACGGCTTTATCAGCCGCACCGGCTGTTTTTCCGGTAAGGACCCCTTCAAGTGATTCGCCCCGGCATTGGACGGGTTTCGAAATCCCGGAAATATCACACAGAGTCGGCATTAAATCGATAAGGCTGGCAAGGTGGTCTGTCCGGACCCCTGACCGGAATTTTCGCGGAAAATAAAATATTAGGGGTACGCCGGCGCTTGCCTCATACATGCAATGCTTCTGGACTATCCCGTGTTCGAACAGCATTTCTCCATGATCGGACACGTAGATAATGACGGTATTATCCAGAATTTCATTGTCCCTCAAGCATTGGATGATCTGTCCCACCTTATCGTCCATGCTGCTTATATTGGCATAGTAAGAGGCAATGGAATTTTTTATCTCCCGGTCGGATGCCTTTATATTCTGCCAGGTCTGAACATAATCGCGTTCCTTCATCATCTCATCCCGTGTAGCAGGTAAATGGGAGTCCGGGATATCTTCCGGCCGGTACATTCCCATCCAGGTTCCGGTCTCCGACCAGGGCGGATGGGGTTTTTCCAGGCCCACGTGCAAAAAGAAGGGTACGGCCCTGTTTCTCGCTATGAACTCAATAGAACTGTCCGTTGTATAGGTGTCCTGCATTTCCCTGTCCGAAAGCAGCGGGACTGCTTCATTGGTCAGGTTGTATTCACCGCCGTTTTCATACCTGCCGGAATTGATGTAGGCATTCTTCTTTTCCAGTCCGACCTTGTCTATGTATTCCCGGTACCCGTACGTGTAAAACCGGTGGGCCCTTTCGTCGAAGCCCATATCGTTTTCCGGCGTTTCCCCGTGTACATGCACTTTCCCGAACGCGGCGGTCCGGTAACCGTTTTCCCGGTACAGGTCGCCGAACGTTTTAAGCTCCGGGAAATAACCGGGAATTCTCGTTGCTCCAGGGTCAACGTTTTTCCCGTTCAGGATTTCAAAGTGGTACAGCGAGCCGGACCGGTGCGGTTCAACCCCGGTGATGCAGGACGCCCGGGAGGGGGCGCAGAGCGGCGAGTTGCAATACGCCTGGGTAAAGGTGGTTCCGTGTTCCGCCAGCCAGTCAATGTTGGGGGTTTTCACAACATCATTACCGTAACATCCTGCGGCACTCCTTTTGTGCTGGTCGGAAATGATAAAAACGATATTGGGCCTGTCGGACATGCTGTATCTTAACAACTATTTGCTGTTTTGTAAACTTTTTACCGTTACTTTCTAAGTATTCGCCGGCATAACCATGCGATCAGGGTAAATAGACCTGTTTCTGTGACTCGGATGAGGCGCTTGAATTTACCGGCGCAATATATATAGTTAGAGCTTGAAGCGAATAAAAAAGGAGGCCGTTATGGTGTGTGTCAAAATTACCGTCGTGAAAAGGTCGCTCCACGGCGATCTCGCTGATAAATACTGCGGCCACGAGGTTGTTCCCTGCGGTATCTTTACGGAAGGGCAAAGTTATATCACGGGAATGAACAAGCCGGAAGGATTCTGTGACTGGGCGTGGAACGACATCTTCAAGGGTGTCCTTTCCGTGTTTGCCGGCGGGTCCTTCAATACAAGAACATTCCAGGGCTGGATGAAAAAACCGGACAGTGTTCTCCTTTGCTGCAGCGACGCGTTGAGGCCCGTTTCCTTCCTCATCGAGCGGGTGGACACACGGGACCTGATGGACCTCTCTGGCGTCGAAAACGCGCTCCCGGTTGACGCGTACGAATCCGAACGCTGGGGTGAATTTTCGTATACCCTGCAGGGCCTCTCAAAAGGAAAAAGTTACACGGTAAGGCTCCATTTTGCGGAAGTATATTTTACCGCGGCCGGCAAACGCCGCTTTGGTATTGAGGTTAACGGCAAACCTTTTCTGAGCGAATTCGACATCTGTGCCGGGGCGGGCAAGCCCTACCTGGCAATCATCAAGGATGCCCCGGCGACCGCGGATGCGAACGGAACCATCAGGATTGATTTCATCAAGGGTTCGGCCGATTTCCCCAAGGTGAACGCCATAGAGGTCTTCCCTGCCGGGTCCGCGGACGCTTCCCCGGTCGTGGCTATTAATGCGGGTGGTCCGTCGCTCGGAACGCTTTCCGCGGACCGGTGCTACGATGGCGGTAATGCGACGGGGATTATTGATTCCGAAGCATAAACTCTTGTCAACCGATATTTGGGGAATAGGAAGATTAATTCAACCGCCGAAGAAGACGAAGACGCCGAACCAGGCCCTCCTCTGTGGATGAGAAGAAATTTTGGCTATTAAGTATACCTCTGATGGTTTCTTCGAAGATAATAATGGTTTTCAAGCAGTTTGTGTTTACTATGTATAGCTACAGTTGAGAGGGGGTTTGCCCCTCTTTTTTTTGAACGGCCTTCCCGCACATCAATTTTCCCGGATTATTTATCAAAAAAAGTAACCTTGACGGATTCATATAATAGATTTTTAATGAAACATGTAGGGAAAAGAAAAAGTAGCCTCATTTATACAACTTTCTAGTCACGTCAGTGTTTATATGGAAAATGCCAGCAGGATAATTGCGGGCTTTAACTTTCATTCTTTTTTTATTGAATATGTATGGGGGATTCACAATTAAATACTATTATTTTTAGGGGGAC
Organism: Spirochaetales bacterium; assembly: GCA_016928415.1. Lineage (GTDB taxonomy): Bacteria > Spirochaetota > Spirochaetia > SZUA-6 > JAFGRV01 > JAFGKU01. The sequence continues at coordinate 1,568 of JAFGKU010000045.1, read as the reverse complement.
ATTATGAAAAAAGTCTTATTTATTTTTATGATGATGCTTGTTGCGTCATTTGTAACGGCTCAAGGTCATTACATTAATCCGTTGGTTCCTAATTTTGATTCAGGAGATACCACCAAAGCGATTGCAGACCCTTCCTTTCTCTATGAAAATGGAACGTATTACATGTATTGCACGAGGGCCGGGTTTCCTAATGAGGGTATTCCTGTCTGGACATCCACTGATATGGTTCACTGGGCAAACAGGGGATGGGCTCTTCATGAGGATAATTCGCAGTTCCAGGATAATTTCTGGGCACCGGATATTAAAAAATCGGGTAATACGTATTATCTTTATTATTCAGCTTCCAGTCCCACCAGCGGCGGATACAGAATGTGCGTGGCTTCCAGTAACAACCCATTGGGGCCGTTTACAAACGAAATCGTCTTTCATCCGAACATACAGGAAATCGACGGCCAGGTGTTTATTGATACTGACGGCACCTGGTATATTTATTTTTGCAGATTCGTGGACGGGCAGCAGATTTTCGGCGCCAGGATGAATTCGCCGACGTCGATTAATGACGGTACCGTTACCCTGTTATTATCGCGTTCTCAAAGCTGGGAGATGGTTGAGGGTGTTGTGCAGGAGGGGCCATTGATGCTGAAAAACGGCAACACCTATTATTTAACGTATTCCGCCAATTTATTTACGAACCATGCCTATGGGGTGGGGTATGCCACCTCTACTAATCCTTTGGGCGGTTTTACTAAATACTCCGGAAATCCAATCTTACAGAGATTTGATGATTATAAGACAGGCCTGGGACACCATGGTATTGCCTATTCTCCGGGCGGAGAGATGTTTATTATGTATCATGAGCATTTTAACGGTTCTCAGGCTAATCCGAGAAAACTTGCAATGGACAGGCTTTCCTTCAATGGAAGTGTGTTACAGGTAAATGTCGGGGTAGGCGGTTCCGCCAATTTTCAACCCTTACCAAGCGGTATTGACGGCACCACCAACATCAATCCACCGGCAAATTATGTTGCATTGGAATCCCATAATTTCCCGGACTACTACATGAGACATAATTTAGCCATAGGCAGATTGGCTGATTATATCCGGCCCATTGATGATGCCTATTTCAGAATGGTGCCCGGACTGGCCGGCGCCGGTATTTCCTTCCAATCCATTAATTTCCCGGATAGGTATTTAAGGCATGCCGGAGGCATTATATATTTGAAGGTTAATGATGGAAGCGGTTTGTTTGCACAGGACGCCACCTTTTATCAGGTTGCCGGTCTGGCCGATGGCAATAAGTCTTCCTTCATGTCTTACAATTTTCCTGATAGATATATTCGTCATCAAAGGGGCATATTGAGAATAGATCCTGTCACGGATGATCTGGGCAGACAGGATGCAACATGGGCCGTAATCTCAACCGCGGCGCCGACCAATACCCCGACATCCCCTCCCGCCACATCGACACCCACCCGGGTGGCGGCCGGAACGGACCGCACCGATGCCGGCGGAACAATATCGGCCCAGTATGACGACTCGCCAGACGGGGAGGACATGGCCAGGGCCTT
>JAFGKU010000044.1 GCA_016928415.1 Spirochaetales bacterium | reverse complement strand
GTTCTATCTTTGACTACAAAGGTTCCCATACCACTGATTTTGATTTTAGTTCCCAATTTAAGCCCTTGACGCTCCAAGTCTCGTGAAACAGCTACCATTCCGGGTTTTACAAACTCACCGGAAGCTGTTTTACCTTTATTATGGTAACACTCCTTCAATGTGTACGCCGTTACTGATATTTTGATTTCCTCCGCCCATACACTGCCGGAAAAAATATACACGCAGATTCCTAAAAGCACCGCTCTCGCTACTAATAGGTTTATTCTTGTCATAATGACCTCCTTGTGTTGAAAAGAGCAAAATCGCTCCTTTGCACAGATTGGGTTATGGCTACCTTTGCCTACCCGTAGCTCCTCTATATTAAACACTCTTTTACAAGAGTGGGATATGCTAACTCCTTATTATCACCTCATCAGATCTAGCTTGGGAAATTTAACAGAAGTACCATAAGAAATGGAGTTTTGATTATAAAGTTGATTTGTAATTAACAAACTATATATTGTATGTCAAGGAATATTTATACACAATATATTGGGTAATATATCAATTTTTATACGAAAGAAAAATGAATTTGCTCTAAAAATCCCGGTTCAAATTGCATCGTATTGACTCATCCAAAGGTAAATATCCGAAACAATTATTACAATTATTACATGTAATTTTTTTGATATCTCCGTTGCGCCAGTTTTTAACAATCATAGGCTGACGTATAAAAGGACGGCATAAAGAAACAAAATCCGCTTTCTGTTCCCGTACAATTTTTTCCATAGATTCGTAGTTACGTAAACCGCCCACCAAAATTAATGGTGTATTGCCCATCAAGGGTTTAATATCATTACACGCCCAGAGATTATAATTCTCGTAAAAAACATATTTTTCTTCCGGAAATTCCCTTTTCAAAACAAATCGCGTGACAGGTTGAATCGGCTTGATCATGACTTTCGCCAACGCCCGTACGGGAACATTACCACGACATTGATTGAACAGGGAGAAAGAAACAGTGCCACATGAAATCTCAATGGCGTCAATGCCAAGATGAACGAGTTTTTGAATATACCCGGCGGTTTCTTCCAACGTTACGCCGGGCTTTGGTGTATGATCTTCAACGTTGATTTTCACCGTTATCGGATATGCTGATCCGACGGCTTCCCGCATTGATTCGTATACCCTTTTTAAAAGATTGAATCTTTTTTCCGGGTTTCCGCCCCATTCATCTGTACGCCGGTTGAAATAGGGTGAAAGAAATTCGCTGATAAGATAACCGTGGGCTGCGTGAATCTGAATTCCGTCGAATCCGGCTTTTTGCGCCCTCTTCGCTCCCACGGCAAGAGTTTTAATTGCGAATAGTATTTCCTCATTGCTCATCGCCCGTGGATAGACCCGGTAAGTCAAATCCGGCCGGCAGGCGGATGGAGCAGGAGGCCTCAATCCCAGAACCATGGACTGTCTGCCCCCGTGACATAATTGCGCGAAAATCCTGCAACCGTTTTTGTGAACCGTCTCGTTCATGGCGGAAAAACCGGGAATGGTCGCATCGGAATGAAGGCCGGCCTGGCGATGATAACTTCTTCCGTCATCGCTTGTATGGATCATGCCCGTGATGATCAGACCGATTTCTCCTTTGGAAAGCTTTTCATAAATCTTGATATACTCTTCGCCGATGCTTCCGTCTTTATTGGCGGCATTTTCAAATGTCGCGGAACGGACAAACCTGTTTTTGATGGTTACAGTTCCTATGGTTTTCGATGTAAACAATATCTGACTATCCTGATTCATGGTTCCCTCCTTTTTCTTTAGTTCCGGCCTCAATATAGTGTCATCAGGTTACAGTCTGCTCTCTACTGGAAATATTTTCACTAAAAAAATCCAGCTTAGAAAATCTTCGGTTATGATTTTCTAAGCTGGCTGCTTAAGGTTCAATGACTATTTACAATTTCACTTGATTACCGGTATGGAGTCGGGCTGGGTTTGTGACCAGAATCCGGTCCATAGCCTGGACGCGATCTTTTATCTTTATACCGCGGATCTACATGCTTCTTGGCAGGATACCTTTTTTCAGGGAATTTCTGAATGCCCCAATTATGTTTCTCCCAGTGCCTGTTTCTTTCCCATCCACGCCAGTTTCTTTGAAGTTCTTTATGAGGCACTCTTTTATATTCCCATCGATGCCCTTTCCATTCACGATTTTTGTAATTGTCTCTCCAACCCGAAGGAACATTTCTGTGAAAAGATGGCACACCTTTGTAATGGGCCCATCCTCTATTATGATAGCGAGAGCGATACCATCGCCCCTGCCATGGACGCCACCACCAGCCTCCATAAAAGAATATATCTTCCCGGATATCGGGTACAACATAAACATTGGTCTCCGGTATAACCACCGGTATCGGTGGCGCAGGAAATATAAGCGGAGGGGGTAGCGGAATCGGGATAGACACATGGACGTCAACTCTTGCCATGGCTGTAAGCGGCAGAAAAACTATCACGGCTAACAAAAATATTTTAAAAATTTGTTTTTTCATCGAATTGCCTCCTTTGCACTATTTTATGAAAAGATTAATGGCAACTTACATGCCATCCCCGAAAGTAAATTAAAAATGCGCCTGTTATCAGCTAATTGATAGATGCTTTGATTGAAGATGTCAATGTCTATTTAACAGACAATCAGGGCGTTAGTTCTCCGGCGTTGGAGAAATATTCACCCATTTCCAAAATAATGTGTTTTTATGTTCATACTAAAAATGTGTATCATAGCATGCCGAGGAATAAACCTGGTCAAATTACCT